>JALSGW010000019.1 GCA_026982585.1 Alphaproteobacteria bacterium
GCCGAACAGCAGCCGGGCCAGGATCTCGTCGCGCGGCAGGGCCGGATCGCTCGCGAGCACGAGCTCGGGACGATCGATCGGCCCCCTGAGCTCGACCCGGGCCTGGATGCCGGCCCGCTCCGCCCGCGCTATGAGATCCACGTCGATGCGGGGCGGCAGGCCTCCGGCGAGCAGGATCTCCCCCTGTTCCACCGCGAAGCGCTGGCCCAGGAAGTCCAGGCGGCCGCGGCGCACCTTCAGCGCCCCTTCCACCTCCGGTTCGCGGGCACGCCCCCGGATGCGCAGGCTGCCGCCCCACTCGCTCTCGAGCCCGGCGCCGCGCAGGTAGAGGCGCTGCGGTGCTTCCAGCCGCAGGTCCAGTGCCAGCTCGGATAGCGGCATGCGCCGCTCGCCGGGCCTTGTGGGGGCCTCGATCGGCCGCAGCACCCCGTCGTCGCCGCGCTCGAGCACCGCGAGTGCGGGCGGTGCCGCACCGCGACCGCGGCCCAGCCACAGCTCGCCCCGCTGGATCCGCACCGATCCCGCGAGCCGGGCACCGGCCGGGGCGCGTTCGAACACCACCTCGCCCTCGGCCACCAGCCATCCCCGCGGTGCGTTGAGGACGATGAAGTCCCGGCCCATCACCTCGATCCGGTAGCGATCGGGCATCCATCCGTCGAGTTCCGCCCAGCCCCGGGCCCGAAGCCGCCCGTCTCCGGCATCCCGCGCCCTAAGCTCCACCAGCTCGAGCCGGCTCCCCGATACCCGAAGGCGGGCCTCGGCATCCCGGATCACCACCCCGCTCTGGGCGTCCTCCATCCGTCCCTGGCGCCAGGCCAGCGTGCCGCGGATCTCCGGCCGCCCGCCCTCGCCGGCGACCTTCAGGTCCAGCTGCGCGAGCCCCTCCACCAGCAGCCGATCATGGGGCAGCAGGAAGCCGAGCCGGCCGAGGTCCACCATGCCCTGCAACCGCCCCGAAACAGGAGCGCTCGGGTCGATGCGCAGGAACGGCGGTGTGTCCGTCGCGGCGAGCGGAAGGCGAAGCGCGCCCGCGAGGGGCATCTCCGCCCGGCCGCCCTCGATGCGCAGGTCGAGATCCAACATCCCGTCCGCCATGCGCCCGCGCAAGCGGGCCACCTCCGCCGTGTCGGCTCGCGCCGCACGCACGGCCAGATCGATCCGTCCCCCGAGCGCGGCCCGCTCTCCTTCCAGCTTGAGCGCGGGGTCCGCGCGCGCGGGCGCGAGCGGGTTTCCGGTCACGAGCCCCACGGGCAGATCGCGGCCGCGGAACGCGACCGCCAGCTCCGACTCCCCGAACCGCAATCCCCCCTGGAGTTCGCCCTCGCCGATCTCGAGGTCGATCACGTCCACGTCCAAAAGCCCGTCGCGCAGCACCGCCGTGGCCGGGCGCCTGAGGCGCAGACGCTGCCCCTCGAACATCCCTTGGAGGCGGTCCAGGCGCAACAGCTGCCGGTCGGATGCGAGCTCCAGCTGCCCTCCCGCCTCCAGCGCGAAGGGCTGGGTGCGCCGGCCCTGCGCCTCCCCGGATATGCGATAGCGGCCACCTTCGCCCACAAGGCTCGCGCGCAACCGATCCACCAGGAGATCGGGCGCATCGATCCCCCGCATCTCCAGGCGCACATCCGCTTCCGCGCGGTTGAACAGATCCTGGATGCGGCCCGAAAGCTCGCCCTCCTCGAGCGATCCGGTGGGAAGCGCGAGTCCGCGGACCTTGAGGGCGAAGTCCAAGCTCTGGGCGGCATCCGCCTCCGCCGCCGCGGCTTCGAGGCGAACATCGCCCTGCACCGGCCGATCGAAGAAGGGGGCGAGCTGCCCGAGATCGTCCACCACAAGCCGCAGGGTGCCCCTTCCGCGTCCGCGCAGCCGGTCGAAGACACCGGCAAGCCGGCCCTCGATCCCGGAGCCGCCGATCCGCACTTCCTCCACCTCGAGCTCCATGGCGCCGAATGCCGCCCCGCCCTCAACCGTGATGTTCGCATCGCCCCGCCGTGCGAGGAGGGTGAAACGCCCGCTCGCTCGGCCCTCATGGATCCGCATCCGGGCATCCAGCCGCACCTCCTCGGCCACAGCTCCGGCTGCGGCGAGCGCGGATGCCTCGGCCGCGATCCGAAGCGCGACGTCCCCGATCGGACCGTCGGCCGCGATGCGGCCTTGAAGAGCTCCGGCCGTTCCCGCTCCGGCAAGGGCGGCCAGATCGGGGATCTCCCAACCCACCCGGGCGCGCAGGCGGGATTCCGCGAACCGGTAGCCGAGCTCGCCCCGGGCCCGAACCGCGGCCGCCTCCAGGGTGAACTCGGGGACCGCGAACCGGTCCCGGGTGCGGAGCCAGGCGGCGCGCAGGGCGAACGGACCTTCGCGCGCTTCGGGCCGCTGTGGCCCGAGCCGCAAGCTCTTGCCGGCAAGGGCGAGTCGACCGGACATCCGCCCCTCGTCCTCGAGGGTCCACGTCCCATCGCCTTCCACCGCCCCGATCCCGAGCCAGTCGGGCACGGGCCGCCCCAGTGCTGCGAGCCACGCCGGCGGATCCGGAATCTCCAACTGGAAGCGACCCGATCCCGTGCGGGCTTGGGGATCGACGCTCCCGGTGAGCGTGGCGCGCAGCTCAGGTGCCGCGAGCAGGAGACGCTCGATCGCGACGGGCTCTCCGGGGCGGAAGCGAAGCGCGAGCTCGAGCTCGGGCGCGCTCAGCCCGGCCTGCGCGAGGCGGGCGGCGCGCACCACTCCGGAGACGAGGACATCCGGCACAGCTGCGGCGGACTCGGCGGCCGGCTCCACCCGGCCGCTTCCCCTGAGCCCGGGAAGCCCGATGCGGCCGATACGCACCCCTTGGCCTTCGAGCTCCCACGCCCAACCGGCCTCCTCCTCGCCGCCGCGGGCGAGCAGGCGCAGCGATCCCCCAAGCGGCATCCCCCGCCCTGCGGCAAGCATGCCGAGGTCGGTAAGACGGATCTCCAATCGTCCAACGGGCCAGCGCGCACCGGGCCCTCGGGCGATGCTTCCCTCCGCCACCAGCCCCGCCCCTTGGACCCGCAAGGGCTCCACCACCAGCCCGCCGTCGCGGCGCCATCTGAGCCCCAGGCTCGCGCGCGCCTCCTGTCCCAAAAGCCGCAGCCAGGCCGGCCTCGCGTCCGTATCGGCGAGGGCGAGGCGGAGATCCGTTCGCAAGTCCGCGCCGTCGGCATTCAAACTGCCGGATCCCTCGGCCTCCACGGCGAACAGGCCCTCGGCCTCGATCCGCACCTCGCCGCGCAGCCGGTCGAGGGGACCGGCCAGCTGTGCGGAGAATACCAGCGCACCGGCCGCGGGAGCGCGGAGGAGTGTTTGCGCCAGATCGGAATCGAGACGGCCGCGGGCGGATGCCGTGAGACGCCCGGCATCTCGCTCCCATCTGCCCTCGATGCGCACCTCCCCCGCACCGCCGTCGGTGCGCGCCAGGGCGAGCCGGAAGGCCAGCCCGTCCTCCTCAAGCCGTTGTGCCCGCCCCACCAGGCGCAGACCGAGGGCGGCGCCCAGCACCGGCTCCTCGAGGATCAGGGATTCCACCACCAGCTCCTCCGCCACCAGGGGCGGATCGGTCCACCATCCCGCCACCCCTTGGCCGGGCGGACGCCGCCGCGGTACTGGCCCGGGCTCCGGCCGGCGGACGATGCGCAGCTCTTGCGCGCGTGCCGATCGCACCACCAGGCGACCGCGCACGAGGGCTGTGGGATCCAGGTTGACCTCGGCCCCGCGCAGCTCCAGCCACGGCCCCGTGCCATCGGCCAACCGCAGCTCGCCGACCCGCACCGAAAAGGGCAGCAGACCGGAGAGGCCGACCAGCTCCGCCCGGCGGCCTTCCTGGGCCAGCCAGCTTTCCGCGGCCCGGGCGATCTGGTCCTTGGCGAAGCGGGTCTGCGCGAGCGCGAATGCCGCACCCAAGAGCCCCGCCGATGCGACCAGAATCCAGCCCAGGAGGATCACAAGGCGGCGGATCATGCTGCGGGCGGGCCTCCCCGGCTCGAGCGGCTAGAACGGCTGGCCGAGGCTGAGGTAGATCTGGAAGGGATCGTCCACCCCCGGCCTGGGATCGATCGGCACCGCCACGTCGATGCGGACCGGTCCCACCGGGGTAAGATAGCGGAGCCCCACGCCGCTTCCCACCCGCAAGGGCTGGGCTTTGGTGGGAACGGGATCGGGGTAGGCGGTGCCGGCGTCGACGAAGGCGGCGAGCTGCCAGCGTTCGCGAACCCGCCAGCGCAGTTCCAGCGAGGCCTCCACCAGGCTCCGGCCGCCTAAGGGATCGCCGTTGGCATCGAGCGGCCCGGCGGTGGCATAGGGTATGCCGCGGATCGACCCACCCCCACCGGCATAGAAGCGCTCGTCGGCCGGAAGCTCCCGGCGTCCCGCGCCCGCCACCGTCCCCATGGTGCCGCGCACCGCGAGCACCAGCGCCGGCTCGTCGAAGAGACGCCACTGCCCGGTCAAGGTGGCCCGTGCGCGCAGATATCCGAACCGTCCGGGCCCGAACGCCAGGGTCGGCACCAGCTCGGCCTCGAGGCTCCAGCCGGTCTCCGGATCCAGCGGATCGTCGCGCCGGTCGAGCACGAAACGGCCGCCCAGGGCCAGCAGCGTGAAGCGCTCGGCGCGCCCCCGTTCCCGTTCCTCCAGGTAGCGCACACGCATCTCGAGGCTCCCCCGCAGACCCTCGCCCCAACGCCGCTCGAGGGCGATGGTCGGGGCCAGGGATCGGCTGTCGTAGGCGGCCGCCGCCAGCCGGCGGGCGCGGACCTCCGCCCGCAGCCGCTGGTCCTGCCGCAGCACATCGGGTTTGACAAAGCGCAGGCGCGCCTCCTGCACCAGCGGCGAGGCCTGGGCGCTCACCCGCAGCCGCTCGCCGGCGCCCAACAGGTTGCGGTGTTCGAAAAAAAGCCTCAGCCGCGGCCCCTCATCCGCCCGGTAGCCGATCGCCCCGCCGAGGGAGCGGAACTTGCGCGGCCGCACCCGTACCACCACGTCGAGCTGACCCGTTGGGTCCGGAGCGGCCGTCTCCAGCTGCACGCGCGAGAACAGACCGGTCGCAAGCAGCCGCCGCCGTGCCTCCTCGAGACGCCGGGGATCAAAACGCGATCCCGGCGCGATGGCGACGCGCCGGCGCAAGAACCCCTCGTCGACACCCTCCCCGCCCACAAGCCGCAGCGTGCCGAAGCGGTAGACCGGACCCGGCCTTAGGACGAGTTCCACCTCCATGCGGCGGGTGCGGTGATCGACCACCAGCCGCCTCTCCCCGAGCCGGGCGAGCGCATGCCCCAGCTCCCGCGCCCGTGCGAGCAGCCGGCGTTCGGCTTCCAGCACCGACTCCGCCCGGGCCGGGGCACCGGCCACAAGACCCAGCTCCTCCGGGGAGGGGGGCTCGAACCCCCCGGCTTCGCCCTCGATGCGGATGCGCCGGTCTCCGAAGCGATAGCGCGGGCCGGCATCGATGCGGAAGACCACCCGCATCTCCGGCAGGGCGGCGCCGGGCAGCGGCGTCGGCGGCGCGGGCACGTCCTCGATCCGCAACGCCACCTCGCCGGCATAGAAGCCTTCGGCGCGAAGCGCCGCGCGCAGCCGTTCCGCATCCTCCCGGGCTCGCCTGCGCAGGGCAAGCCGGCTGGCCGGCGGCCGTTCGCCTGCGGAGGCGAGCGTGGAGGCCTCGAGCAGCCGCGCGCGCAGCGCCTCGTCGAGCGCCCCCGCGTCGAGCACCACGGCGTAGCGCACCGCCGGAGGACGGCCCTCCTCGGGTCCGAAACGCACCTGGGGAGCCGCACAGCCGGCGGCCGCGGCGAGGAGGAGGAAGAGCACCGCCAGTCGACCCAGCGACCGCGGCACGGCACGCCGGCCGCGATCGCCCGCTCCTCCCCCGTTCGGGACCGGATCCGGGCTCCCTTCCCGCCGCTTTCGCTGCATGCCGCTCCCCGGCCGTGGCAGGCCATCCGGCTTTCGCCCAAAGCGCTCGGTACCGCAAGCGCCTAGGCGAGGACCCGACGCGAGGGCGGCCGGCCGTTGCGGGAAGGCGAGGACCTACTCCACGGTCACGGACTTCGCGAGGTTGCGCGGCTGGTCCACGTCGGTGCCCTTGGCGACAGCCGTGTGGTAGGCCAGGAGCTGCACCGGGAGGCTGTAGAGCAGGGGCGCCAGCACCGGATGCACGTCCGGCATCTCCACCACCGCCCAGGCCACGTCCGCAAGCCGCTCGCAGCCCGTTCGATCGGCGAGCAGCAACACCCGGCCGCGCCGGCTCGCCACCTCGCGCACGTTGCTTGCGGTCTTCTCGAACAGATCGTCGCTCGGCACCACCGCCACCACCGGCACCTCCTCGTCGATCAGGGCGATGGGCCCGTGCTTGAGCTCGCCCGCGGCATAGGCCTCGGCGTGGATGTAGCTGATCTCCTTGAGTTTGAGGGCGCCTTCGAGGGCGATGGCATAGGAGGTGCCGCGCCCGATGTAGAGGACGTCGCGCACTTCGGCGAGGGCGCGTCCGAGGCGGGCGAAGGTGGTGTTGTGCTGCAGCACCTGGAGCATCTTGGCCGGGATTTCGTCGAGGGCCCGGGTGAGCCGGCGCTCCTCCTCCACACCCAGCCGCCCCCGCTCCCGCGCCGCGGCGATCGCCAGGCAGGCCAGGGTGGCGAGCTGGGTGGTGAAGGCCTTGGTGCTGGCCACCCCGATTTCGGGCCCCGCCAGGGTGCGCAGCACCCCGTCGCTCTCCCGGGCGAGCCGGCTCTCGGGCACGTTGACGATGGCCAGGGTGGGAACCCCGCGCGCC
>JALSGW010000020.1 GCA_026982585.1 Alphaproteobacteria bacterium
ATGGGCACCGTGGATGCCATGGAGTTCCTGCTCGACAAAATGCGGGGCACCAAATCCAACGCCGAGTTCTGGGCGGCCATGAACGCGTGAGGGAAAGACACGGTCATCGCCGGAGGGTGGCGCCATGCCGTCCTGGCTGCGTGGCTTTCTCGAGGTGCTGGCCGCCCAGCTGGCGGTCGCCCTCGCCGCCTGGCTTCTGGGCGGCGTCGCGGGCCGGATCGCGGTCCTGCTCACCCCCTACGACCCGATGAACCTCGGCCGGGCGCTCTTCGGCATCCTCACCTTTTTCCTCGTCGCGCCGCTGAGCTTCCTGCTGCTGTGGCTGGCGGTCTGGTGGTGGGTCTTCCGCCGCCGCATGGCGGCCGGGCGCTTCCTC
Source organism: Alphaproteobacteria bacterium (assembly GCA_026982585.1). GTDB lineage: Bacteria > Pseudomonadota > Alphaproteobacteria > Geminicoccales > Geminicoccaceae > HRBIN39. The sequence goes on from JALSGW010000020.1 coordinate 377, forward strand.
GCCTCCTGGGCGGCCTCGCTGGCGGCCTTGGTGGCGGTTTACACGGTCGTCTCCTCCCTGCCGCCGCGCGGACCACGGCCGATGGCGGAGCCCCTCGTGCTGTTCCGCGCCCGCCCCGACGGGCCGGCCTTCGCCCTCGCCATGGAGCCTGGAGAGCATCGGACGGTGATCGAGCGGCTGATCGGCGCGGGCGGGGAACAGCCGGGCTCGGTCGTGCGCCGCTGCGAGACGCTCGCCGACGGCGAGGCATGTTTTCTGTTGGTGGGCGGCAATCTGCCGCCGGATGCCCGCCTCCGCCGGCGGGTGGTTCGCTCGCAACCGGTCTGGTGGATGCCCGGCTGGTTGCGGGACGTGGAGGAAGGCTTTGAGGAACGGCCTTTGGTGGTGCGCGATGCGCCGCCGCCGCGGATCGCCGCCCTCTCCTGGCCGCTCGCGCGCGGCCGGCTGGTGGTCAAGGTGGAGAGCCCGGCGCCGCTCGTGGTCGACGCCTTCTGTTTTCGCTTCGACGGCGGGCTCGTGGTGCGTACCGGTGCCGGAGGCGACGCGCTGCGGCCGGGCGGGTTGCGCAGCTTTGCGGACGGTGAGTGGAGCTGCGCCGATCCCGAACTCGGGGTGAATGCCGGATCCCTGCCCGCGCTGGTGGCGTTCGGCGAACGGATCTTCGAACTTCCCTCCCTGCCGGGCTTCGACGACCCGGAGACCAGCCGCCGGATCGCGAAGCAGATCCGCGAGCGCGGGCTCGCGGGCGGGCGGCGGTCGATCCGGACCGACGTCCGGCTGCTCGCCCACTATCCGGACGGGACCCCGGTGCGGGTGGATGCGCGCTTCGTGCTCGAGCCCGGGCTCAGCGGCTGAAGACCCGATAGCGCTTGCGGTAGTGCTGGAGCAGGGCCTTGCGGGTCTGAAGGGCAAGCGCCCGATTGGCGGTCTTCGGGGAGGCCGCATTCCGCAAGCGCTTGGGCTCTGCGCCCTGCTGAGCCTTCCGTTTCTTCCGCTTCATCGGTTCCAGAACCAGAACAGGATGGTGAGCAGGACGCTGAGCAACACGCTGACGAGCAGGGCGCTTGCGAGCGGGATGTAGATGCGCAGATTGTCCCGCTCGACGACGATGTCCCCGGGCAGCCGTCCCAAACCGAGCTTGGCCAGAAGCGGCCAGAGCAGGCCGAGCAGGATGAGGATCAGCCCGAGCAGGATGAGAAACCGCGCCATGCCATCCGTCCACGCCGTCAGCGGCCGCCCCGTCCCGGCTCCATCCTTCCCACCATCAAGGAAATGCCAGACCCAGGATCAAGGGGCGGGATCGCACCCGAGCGCCTGCGCGAGGGCTTTCGCCTCCTCGTCGAAGGCGCGCTCGAGCCGGGGATCGGTGCCCCTGAGCGCGTCCACCACCGCGCGCGACCAGGAGAGGTAGGCGGCCTTGCGCGCCTCGTCCCAACCGCGCGGCGGGCTCGTGCGCAGGGCGCGGAGATTGCTGATCTTGTCGGCGATCTTGATGCGTCTTGCGCGCGACGACAGCTCCGGCGCCCGGGCGAGCTGCCGCCGCTTGCGCTCCGCACTGGGAAGAGCGGTGTCGTCGGTGACCTCCGCCACCAGCTCGGCCACCTGCGGGCCGAACCGCCGGGCCACCTCCTCGAGGCTGGTCGGAGTGTCTTCGACCACATCATGCAGGATCGCCGCCGCCACCAGGACGGGATCCTCGCCCCCGCTGGCCTCGGCGACCAGTTCCGCCACCTCGGCGAGGTGGTTGACATAGGGCTCGGCGCGCTCCCCCTTGCGGCGCTGATCCACATGGCGCCGGGCGGCGAAGGCGAAGGCGCGCGTGATCAGAATCACGGGTGCCGTCATGCCCGGGATACTCCTCAACCACCGATCTAGAAGCGACGCGGCTTGGGGCCAACCCGTTTTCCCGGAGGGCGGGACTCCCATATATCGCAGCGGCTCCAGATCGACCGTTCGGTCTGCCGTGGGGAGAGGTCCATGACCCGACGCCGGTCCACCGGCAAAAACGCAGCCAGCCGCAGCGGCCAGGTGCAGTCGCTGCAGCGCGCGCTGCGCATTCTCAAGGCGCTTGCGGAAAGCCACGAGGGGCTCGGCCTCCGGGAGATCGCGGAAATCGTCGGCCTGCCGCCCTCCACCGTGCACCGGTTGCTCACCACCCTCGAGAGCGACCGCTTCGTCCGCTTCGACGCCAACGATGCGGTGTGGCAGGTGGGCGTCCAGGCCTTCGTGGTGGGCAGCGCCTTCGCGCGCAACCGGGACCTGCTGCGGCTCGCCCGGCCCTACATGCGCGGGCTCGTGGACGCCTGCGGCGAGACCGCCAACCTGTACATCGAGGAAAGCGGCTGGGCGGTGTGCATCGGCCAGGTGGAAAGCCGCCACTTCGTGCGCGCCATCGCCCGGCCGGGCGGGCGGGTGCGCATGCACTGTTCGGCCGCGGGCAAGGTGCTTTTGGCCACGAAGAGCGAGCGGGAACTCGCCCAGATCCTGCGCAGCCACGGCCTCGAACGCCTCACCGAACACAGCATCGACCGCCCGCAGCTCCTGCGCAGCCACCTGGCCGAGGTGCGCCGGCGGGGCTACGCCCTCGACGACGAGGAAACCGCGCTCGGCGTGCGCTGCGTGGCCGCACCCGTCTATGACGAAAGCGGATCGGTGGTGGCGGCGCTGTCGGTGAGCGGGCCGAAAAGCCGGCTCGAGGACGCACGGCTCGCCGAGGTGGCCGCGGCGGTCCGCCGCACCGCCGGCGCCATCACCACCGCCTACGGAGGACGGGAACCCGATCCCGCGATGCAGAACACATCGATGGAAGACGGGCAAACGGATCTCGCTCGGAATTCCGTATCGTAGAACAATTTTTCAAATATATTCCCAACCGGCTTCGGGGCGCCCTACCTTGCGTGTGTCAGCGCGAGGAGGAGCTCATGGGCGTCGTCAGCGCCGCCGAGGCGGCCGTGCGGGTTTTGGAGAGCGAAGGGGCGGAGGTGCTGTTCGGCATCCCCGGCGCCTCCATCCTGCCCTTTTATGCCGCGCTCAAGGGTTCGCGGCTGCGCCATGTGCTGGCCCGCCACGAGGAGGGGGCGACCCATGCGGCGGAGGGGTTCACCCGGGCCCGGGCCGGCGCCATCGGCATCGCCGTCGGCACTTCGGGGCCGGCGGGCACCAACATGGTGACCGGGCTCTACTCCGCCCTTGCCGACAGCATCCCGATCCTCTGCATCACCGGCCAGGCGCCGCGGGACGAGCTCGAGCGCGAGTATTTCCAGGCGGTGGACGTGGCGGCGATCACCCGTCCGGTCACCAAATGGTCGGTGTGCGTGAAGGAGCCCGGCCAGGTGCCCGGGGTGTTCCGCAAGGCCTATCAGATCATGCGCGAGGGCCGGCCGGGGCCGGTGCATATCGATCTGCCCATCGACGTGCAGAAGGCTCCCATCGCCTACGATCCCGCCCGCGACCGGCCGCTTCCGGTGGTGCGTCCGGAGCCGGACCCGGGGGCGATCGAGGCGGCGCTGGATCTGCTCCAGGCGGCAGAGCGGCCGCTTGTGATCGCCGGCGGTGGCGTGATCCTCGCCGAGGCCAGCCAGCTTCTCGTGCGGTTCGCGGAGATCACCCAGACGCCGGTGGTGCCGACGCTGATGGGCTGGGGTGCCATTCCCGACGATCATCCGCTGCAGGCGGGGCAGGTGGGGCTCCAGACCCAGCACCGCTACGGCAACGCCACCTTCCTCGAGGCGGACTTCGTGCTCGGCATCGGCAACCGCTGGGCCAACCGCCACACCGGCTCCCTCGAGGTCTACCGGCGCGGCAAGCGTTTTGTGCACATCGACATCGAGCCCACCCAGATCGGCCGCATCTTCCCGCCCGATCTCGGCATCGTCGCCGATGCCCGGCTCGCCCTCGAGGCGCTCGTCGAGGCGGCCGAGGAGCGCGCCCGGCGGGGGCTTTTGCCGGACCGCAGCGCCTGGGTGCGGGCCTGTCAGGAGCGCAAGCGGCGGCTTCGCCGCAGGGACGATTTCGACCAGGTGCCGATCAAGCCGCAGCGGGTGTTCCGCGAGATGCGGCGGAGCTTTCCGAGAGAGACCCGCTATGTGACCGCGATCGGCCTCTATCAGATCGCCGCCTGTCAGTTCCTGGAGATGAGCTGGCCGCGGCAGTTTTTGATCTGCGGCCAGGCGGGGCCCCTGGGCTGGGAGATCCCGGCCGCGGTGGGGGCCAAGCTCGCCGATCCCGAGCGCGAGGTGGTGGCCATCGTCGGCGACTACTCCTTCCAGTTCCTGGTCGAGGAGCTGGCGATGGCGGCGCAGTACCGGGTGCCCTTTGTGGTGGTGGTGGTCAACAACGCCTATCTCGGCCTCATCCGGCAGGCGGAGATGGCCTATGACATGGACTATGAGGTCCAGCTCGGCTTCGTCAACGCGAACGCCCCGGAGATCGGCGATTTCGGCGTCGACCACCTGCGCGCGGCGGAGGCCTTCGGGGCGGTGGCGCGGCGGGTGGTGGAGCCGCGCGAGCTCGCCCCCGCCTTCGCCTGGGCGCGGGAAGAGGCGCGCAGGCGGGAGCTTCCCGTGGTGGTCGAGGTGATGACGGAGAAGGTCACCAACATCGCCATGGGGCCGGAGATCGACCGGATCCGCGAGTTCGAGCCGGTGGTCGACGAAGCCGAGCCCGTGGCTTGAAGGGAGGAGCATCGTGCCGCGTTTCTGCGCCAATCTCACCATGCTCTATGGGGAATTCGACTTCCTCGACCGTTTCCAGGCCGCGGCGGAGGACGGGTTTCGCGGGGTGGAGTACCTGTTCCCCTACGCCTATCCGGCCGAGCAGTTGGCCGAACGCCTCGCCCGCCACGATCTGGTCCAGGTCTTGTTCAACCTGCCGCCGGGCGACTGGGAAGCGGGCGATCGCGGCATCGCCTGCCATCCGGAGCGGCGGGAGGAGTTCGCGGAGGGGCTCGAGCGGGCTGTCGCCTACGCCCGCACCCTCGGCTGCAAGCAGCTCAACTGCCTTGCCGGCATCGCCCCCGAGGGCTGGTCGCGGTTGCGGCTCGAGACCACGCTGATCGACAATCTCCGCCTCGCCGCCGACCGGCTCGCCGAGGTGGGCGCGGCCCTGCTGCTCGAGGCGGTGAACAGCCGCGACATCCCCGGCTTTTTCGTGGACACCCTGGACTATGCGGCGGAGATCGTGGCCGCCGCCGACCGGCCCAACCTGTTCCTGCAGTACGATCTCTATCATCAACAGGTGATGCGGGGCGATCTCGCCGGGACCTTCCGGCGGCACAAGGACCGCATCCGCCACATCCAGATCGCCGACCATCCCGGGCGGCACGAGCCGGGCAGCGGCGAGATCCACTGGCCTTTCCTGTTCGAGCTTCTGGACCGGGAGGGCTATACGGGCTGGATCGGGCTCGAGTATCGTCCCGCGCGCGGCACCCGCGCCGGGCTGTCCTGGCTTAAGGCCTACCGGGCTTGAGGGAGGTGGTGATGAAGGTCGGATTCATCGGTCTCGGCATCATGGGCAGGCCCATGGCCCGTCATTTGATCGACGGCGGCCACGAGGTGCATCTCATGAGCCGAAGCGGCGTGCCGCAGGAGCTCGTGGACCAGGGCGGCATTCCCCACCGCACACCCAGGGAGGTGGCGGAGGCGGCGGAGGCGGTGATCACCATGCTGCCGGATACGCCGGATGTGGAGAAGGTGCTGTTCGGCCCCGCGGGAGTGGCGGAGGGGCTTTCGCCGGGCAAGCTGGTGATCGACATGAGCTCCATCAGCCCGCTCGCCACCCGCGACTTCGCCCGGCGCATCGAGGAGCTTGGCTGCCAGTATCTCGATGCCCCGGTCTCGGGCGGCCAGGTGGGGGCCGAGGCGGGCACCCTCACCATCATGGTGGGCGGCTCCGAGGAGGCCTTCGCCCGGGCCCGTCCGCTGTTCGCGCTCATGGGCAAAAGCGTCACCCTGATCGGTCCCAACGGCGACGGTCAGACCGCCAAGGTGGCCAACCAGATCATCGTCGCCCTCACCATCGAGGCGGTGGCCGAGGGGCTGCTGTTCGCCGCCCGGGCCGGCGCCGATCCGGCCAAGGTGCGCGAGGCGCTGATGGGCGGCTTCGCCGGCTCGAGGATTCTGGAAGTACACGGACAGCGCATGATCGAGCGCAATTTCGAGCCCGGCTTTCGCATCGAGCTGCACCAGAAGGACCTCAGGCTCGCCCTCGAGGGCGCCCGGGAGATGGGGCTGTCGCTACCCAACACCGCCACTTGCCAGGAGCTGTTCAACGCCTGCCGGGCCCACGGCGGCGCCGGCTGGGACCATTCGGCGGTGGTGCGGGCGCTCGAACTTTTGGCCAACGCCGAGCTCAAGCGCCGGTGATGGGCCTGCGCGCCCCTCAGGGCTTTCGCTGCTGCTTGCCG
>JALSGW010000021.1 GCA_026982585.1 Alphaproteobacteria bacterium
CGGGCGGCTCGGGTCTGGAACAAGCGGCATGCTTGGGAGCGAGACCAGCGGTGCCGGCGCTTGACCGGCGGCGGGCCTTGTGATCATGGCTCGAGGGGGCGTTTTGGGGAAGGTGTGTTCGGCATGAAGCTCACCTGGCTCGGCCATGCCGCCTGTCATCTTCAGGCGGCCGGCAAGGACATCCTGATCGATCCCTTCTTCACCGGCAATCCCAGATTCCCGGCCGGCTACGAGGATCGTCTCGCCAAGGTGGATGCCATCGTCTTGACCCACGGCCACGAGGATCATCTCGGCGACACCGTGCGGCTTGCCAAACGGTTCGATGCGGTGGTGGTGGCCCAGTTCGAGATCTGCAGCTACGTGGGCGGCCAGGGGGTGGCCAAGGTGGAGCCCATGAACACCGGCGGGACGGTGGTGCGGGATGGGGTCCGCTACAGCATGGTGCCCGCCTTCCACAGTTCGGCGGTGATCGAGGACGGCAAGCCGGTGACCATGGGCGATCCGGCCGGCTTCGTGGTGGAGGCGGAAGGCGTGGCCGTCTATCACGCCGGCGACACCTGTCTGTTCTCGGACATGGCGCTCATCCAGCGGCTCCATCGGCCCAAGGTGGGTCTGCTTCCGATCGGCGACCGTTTCACCATGGGGCCGGAGGCCGCGGCCATCGCCTGCAACGAGTTGCTCGAGCTCGACATCGTGGTGCCCATCCACTGGGGCACCTTCGACCTTCTGACCGGCGATCCGGAACGCTTCAAGCAGCTGGTGCGGCGCGGGCGGGTGCAGGTGCTCGCGCCTGGGGACAGCATCGAGGTGGCGGCCGGCTAGCGTTCCGGTGCGACGCTCGGGGTCTCGGTCCGGGAGTCGCGGGCCCGGATCCTCAGCCGCGTGATGCGGTGGTCCTCCCGGCCGAGCACCTCGAAGGCGAAGCCCCCGATCTCGAAGCGCTCGTTCACTTCGGGAATGCGCTCGGCGTGGGCGATCACCAGTCCCGCCACGGTGGCCGCCGGCTCCTCGGGAAGATCCCAGTCCATCTGGCGATTGAGGTCGCGCACCGTCACCTCGCCCGCCACCAGCACGCTGCCGTCCTCCTGCTCGAGGATGTCGGCCACCACCACGTCCTTCTCGTCGAAAATGTCGCCGACGATTTCCTCGACGATGTCCTCGAGCGTCACCAGTCCGAGCAGGCTGCCGTACTCGTCCACCACCAGCGCCATGTGCTGCCGGCGCCTGCGGAACTCCAGCAGCTGGTGGAGCAAAGACGCCGTCTCCGGCACGAACCAGGGTTCGCTTGCGAGCGCCCGCAGATCGAAGGGGGCGCCCTCCGCCTCGCTCCGGTAGGCGGCCGCGAGCACATCCTTGGCGTGAACCACCCCCACGATGCGGTCGGGATCGCCCTGCCAGATCGGAAAGCGGGTGTAGGGGCTGGCCAATACCCGCGCCGCCGCCTCCTCCCGGCCGAGCTCGGCATGGAGCGTCTCCATGCGTCTGCGGTGGGTCATCACATCCCCCACCTCCACCTCGGCGAGGTCCAAGATCGCGGCCAGCATGTCCCGCTCCTGGCGGCGCATGGCGCCGTAGCGGTGGGAGAGGCCGATGAGGCTGCGCAGTTCCTCGGCCGAGTAGACGTCCCCTTCGGTGTTGGGGCGCACCCCGAGCAGCGCCAGGGTGCCGCGCGCGCCTTTGTCCAAAAGCCAGTTGAGCGGATAGACGGCGAGGTAGAAGGCCTGCAGGGGGATCGCCACCCACAGTGATACCCGGTAGGCTTCCCGGATGGCGAAATTCTTCGGCACCTGTTCGCCGATGACGATGTGGAGGGAGGAGAAGGTGAGGAAGCCCGTAAGGAACGCGGTGGTGCGGACCAGTTCCTCGCTGAACCCGAGCATCAGCATCGGCGGCTCGAGCAGGCTCGCCACGAAGGGCTCCCCGACCCAGCCCAGGCCGAGTGCGGTCATGGTGTTGCCGAGCTGGCAGGCGGCCAGATAGGGCTCGATGTTGCGGTTCATGTGCAGCGCCAGGCGGGCGCTCAGGCTGCCGCCTTCGGCGAGCCGCTCGAGCCGCACCGACCGCGCTTTGACCAGGGCGAACTCCGCCGCCACGAAGAAGCCGTTGGCGGCGAGCAGGAACACCACCAGCAAGAGCGTGGTGATCATGGCAAGCGCCCCGATCGCCCTCGATCCCGGGACCGGCGGCGGGGGATCCGGCCCGCCGGCGACGGACCGCGCTCAGCGGGGTTGGGAGCCGCAGACATCATCGAGCAGTCGCCGTACCTGGTCCGTGTCCACGCCTGGCACCAGCACGGCGTCGCCGATGCCGCGCCAGAGGATGAAGCGCAGCACGCCGCCGTCCACCTTCTTGTCCCGTCGCATGTGTTCCAGGAGCTCCCCCGGATCCAGCCGGAGCCCCCGTTCCTCAGGCCAGAGCGGCAGGCCGAAGCGCCGCAGCAGCCGGCCCAGGCGTGCCTCTTCGGCAGCGGTCGCAAGCCCGAGCCTCTGGGAGAGACGTGCCGCCATCATCATGCCCATGGCCACCGCTTCGCCGTGCCGCAACGCATCGCCGTAGCCCGTCGCCGCCTCGAGCGCGTGGGCGAAGGTGTGGCCGAAGTTGAGCAACGCCCGCTCGCCGCTCGTCTCCTTCTCGTCGGCGGCCACGATCTCGGCCTTGATGGCAAGGGAGCGGCGGATCGCGACCAACCGCGCGCCCTCGTCCCCGGCGAGCAAGTCCTCCGCCTTGTCCTCGAGCCAGGCGAAGAAGGCGCCATCGCGGATCGCCCCGTACTTGACCACCTCGGCGAAGCCCGAGCTGAGCTCCCGCTTTGGCAGGGTCGTGAGGGTGCGCAGGTCGATCACCACCGCCCGCGGCTGGTGGAACGCGCCGACCAGGTTCTTCCCCTGGGGCGTGTCGATCCCGGTCTTGCCGCCCACCGCGCTGTCCACCTGGGCGAGCAGGGTGGTGGGGATCTGCACGTAGGCGATGCCGCGCAGCAGGATGGCCGCCGCGAAGCCGGCGAGATCGCCCACCACGCCGCCGCCGAGGGCCAGGATGGTGGACCGTCGCTCCACCCCCGCATCGAGCAACCGCTGGCAGAGGGCATCCAGCTGGGCAAAGCTCTTGCTCGCCTCTCCCGGGGGAATCGTCGCCGCCACCACCGTGACGCCGTGCCTGCGAAGCGAGTCCTCGAGCCGTTCCAGATGGCCGGCTGTGGCCACCTGTCGGTCGGTCACCACGAAGGCCCGCGCCTCGGCCAGCAACGGCGCCAGCAGCGCTCCGGCCGATTCCAGGAGACCGGATCCCAGATGAACGACATAGCTGCGGGCACCCAGCTCCACCTTGAGGGAGGCAGACGCAATCATGGACGCACCCCGAGGTGCCGGTTCGCGCCTCCGGCTCGGGCCGGCGGACGGACGTCGTTCATGGCGTGGAGCCGGAGCCGCACCGCAAGGCCTTCATCACCCGATCGACCACCGCCTCCACCGGTCCCGCGCCGGTGGTCACGGTGACGTCGGCCTCGGCGTAGATGGGATAGCGTTCCGTCATCAGCTTCCGCAAGATCGCGCGCCGGTCGCCTCCCATCAAGAGCGGTCTGCTCTCGGGCCGTCGCGCCGTGCGCGCCACCAGCACCTCGAGCTCGGCCCGCAACCACACCGAGCGGGCGCGTTGCTTGACGCAGGCGCGGATCTGATCGTCCAGGAAGGCTCCGCCGCCGAGGGCGATCACTCCGTGTTCCTCGGTAAGCAGCCGCAGCACCACCCGCCGTTCCAGCTCGCGAAAGGCCGGCTCGCCGAAGCGCGCGAAAATCTCGGGGATGTCCATCCCGGCCGCCGCCACGATGGCGTCGTCGGCGTCGTGGAAGGGGCATCCGAGCCGGGCCGCCAGCCTGCGTCCCACCGCCGTCTTGCCCGCCCCCATGAGCCCGACCAGCACCACCGGGCGGTGCCATGCGCATCGCCCCACGCCGCACCCCTCCCCACCGCGATCGTTGCCACTGTCCACAGCTCCCGATATAAGCCGCGAGGACGCGCAGCGCGCAAGCCCGCCGGGTGACGCGCCGGCGTAGGTGTCGTCCCGTTTCCGCCCGCCCCACGAGGTCATGGCCAGCTTCCTTCGTTTCTTGCTCGTCGTGCTGCTCGTGCTCGCGCTCGGCGGGCTGATCTTCCTGATCACCTGGGACCCGCCGCCGCCCACCCGGCCCGTGGAGATCATGATCCCCGACGAGAAACTGCCGCAATGAGCAATCGGACGCGCGGCGCGATCGGGGCTGTGCTGCTGGGGCTCGGTGCGCTTTGGGGAGCCGGGGCGCTCGCGGAGCAGCACGCCCCCCGACCGTTGCTGCCGCCGGTCGTGCTCCCGCCGTCGCCGCCGGTTGAGGAAGAGCCGGCTCCGGGAGGGATCCGCACCGAACCCCTTCCCGCCCCCTCGCTCGCCACCGCCGGCCTCGAGCGGCCCCGCTTCGGTTTCGACGAACCGCTCTGGCCCCGAGCCGAGGGAGCGCTGGTGACGGCGCTGCTCGAACGCCTGCGCCGGCTTCCCCCGCTTCCCGCCCTGCGCGATCTGGCCCGCAGGCTGCTCATCGCACCCGGACCCGCCGTCCCGGACGGGCTGCCGGTGTTGATGGCGCGGGCGCGGGCTCTCATGCGGCTCGGCTTCCCGCGCGAGGCGGCGCGGTTGGCCCGGCTTCCGGGCGACGAGCAAAGCCGCCTCGCGCGCGAGCGGCTCGCCCTGGAGGCGCTGGTGCTGGCGGGCGAGGTGGAGGAGGGCTGCGCTCTCGCCGAAACGCTGGCCCCGGACGGCCGCGGATTGTTGGCGTTGCGAGTGGTGTGCGCGGCGGTCGCGGGAGAGCTCGAGCGGGCGCGGCTGATCTGGGCGGTCGCCCGGGAACGCGGGGTGGTGCTGGACGAGGCCAGCTCCGCCCTGCTCGATGCCGCGGTGGGCGAGGCGGCGGTGCCGCTCGAGGGGATGTCGGCAGAGAGCCGGCTCGCCGCTCTCGTGGCCGCGCGCCGCCTTCCTCTCCGCCTGGAGGAGCTGCCACCGGAGATGTGGGCCGATGGACCGCTGCTGGCTGCCCTGGCCGAAAACCGCAAGCTTGCGCCCGCCTTGCGGTTGAGGGCGGCGGAGGCAGCAGCCTTGCGGGGTTGGGTTGCGATCCCGAGGCTGCGGGAGCTGATGACCGAATTGGCAGGAGGCGCCGCAGAGGGCGAGCGGGAGGTGATGGACCGCGCCCGGACGTTGGCCGGATTGCAGGCGGAACGCCTTCCGGCTCCCCGGGTGAGTCTGCTCGCCGAAGCCGCCGCCATGGTGCCGGCCGGGGTGGAGCGGGTGGTATGGCTGCACCTGTTGAGCGTCGAGGCGGAGCCGCTCGTCCCCGATCCCGCCCTGCTGTGGGCGGCCGAGTCGGTGGCGGCGGTGTTGATGGCCGGGGGCCGATGGGAGCAGGCGCGCCCGTGGCTGGTTTTGGCCGGGGCGGTGGAGGACGGCGATGCCGACGGGGATCCGGTGCTGGCGCTGTTGGGGCGCCGCCGCGGGGAGGGGGCGGCGCCGGTCCGGGGGCGCCGTCTCGTCTACCGTCTCGCCCTCGCCGCGGCGTGGGACCGCAATCCCGCCGATGCGGAGCTCGCCGAGGCGCTCGCGGCCGGGCCGGCCGAGGCCGCGGGCGCGCCCGGATTCGGCCTGTGGTGGGTGCGGGAGCGCGGGCTCGTGGAACGGCGGCCAGGGGAGGCCCTGATCGCCGCCCTGCTGATGCTCGAACCGCCGCTCGAAAGTCTGTCGCCTTTGGTGTTGACGACGGCGCTGCGCACCCTGCGGGCGTTCGGCGAGGAGGCGGCCGCGCGCGAGCTCGCGGCGGCGGTGGCGCTGGCGTTGAGGCTCTGATGGTGCTGGAGCGGTTTTTGGAGATGCTGCTGGTGGAGCGGGGCGCGGCGGCCAACACCCTCGCCGCCTACCGGCGGGATCTGCTCGACTTCGCCGCCTTCCTCGGCGGCGAGGGGCGGCTTTCTGAGGCGAGTGCGCGGGAGGTGCGCGCCTATCTGGTCGAGCTCGAGGGGCGGGGCCTCAAGGCCTCCACCGCCGCCCGCCGGCTGTCCGCCCTCAGGCGGTTCTATCGGTTTCTCTATCTCGAGGGGGTGCGGAAGGACGATCCCACCATCGGCATCGACCGGCCCAGACTGCCCAGGCCGCTTCCCAAATATCTGGCCGAGGCGGAGGTGGAGGCGTTGATCCGGGCGGCGCGGCGCTGGTCCGGGCCCGGGGCCCTGCGGCTGCTCGTGCTGGTGGAGCTCCTGTATGGAACCGGACTGCGCGTGAGCGAGCTTGTGGGTCTGCCGCTTTCCGCCCTCGCGGACGATCTGGGCCACCTCCGGGTGGTGGGAAAGGGCGGGCGGGAGCGTCTCGTGCCCTTGGGCGAGCCGGCCCGGGAGGCGCTGCGCGCCTGGCTCAAGGCCCGCGGGCAGCAGCCGGGAGCGCGCGCGAGCCCCTATCTGTTTCCCTCGCGGGGGAGAAGCGGCCACCTCACCCGGCAACGGGCGCTGCAGCTGCTCAAGGAGCTCGCCTGCCGGGCGGGACTCGATCCCGCTCGCCTGTCGCCGCACGTGCTGCGGCACGCCTTCGCCAGTCATCTGGTGGCCCACGGCGCGGACCTTCGGGTGGTGCAGACCCTGCTCGGCCACGCCGACATCGCCACCACCGAGGTCTACACCCATCTGCAGCCCGGCCGGTTGCAGCAGGTGGTGACGGCCCACCATCCCCTT
>JALSGW010000022.1 GCA_026982585.1 Alphaproteobacteria bacterium
AACAACCGGGACAGCCGACCGGGATGCGGGTCATGAACAGCGAACCCTTGCTCCTCACCCCCGGTCCGCTCACCACCTCCGAGCGGGTGCGCCGGGCCATGATGCGCGACTGGGGCTCGCGCGATGCGGACTTCATCCGGCTGAATGCCGAGGTGTGCGAGCGGCTGCTCGCGATCGCCGGCGGGCGCGACCGCCATGTCTGCGTCCCGGTACAGGGCAGCGGCACCTTCGCCGTGGAGGCCATGATCGCCACCCTGGTGCCGCCCGGGGGGCGGCTCCTGGTGTTGCAGAACGGCGCCTACGGCGCCCGCATGGTGGAGATCGCCCGCCGCTACGGGCGCGATGTGGTGGTGCAGGAGGATCCGGAGGACCGGGCCCACAGCCCGGAGCGGCTCGACCAGTGGCTGGCCAGGGATCCCGCCATCACCCATGTGGCGGTGGTGCATTGCGAGACCACCACCGGACTGCTCCATCCGCTCGAGGAGCTGGCGGCGGTGGTGGCCCGGCGCCGGCGGCATCTGCTCGTCGACGCCATGAGCAGTTTCGGCGCCCTGCCCCTGGACGTGGGGCGGCTTCCGGCGCTCGCCGTGGCGGCATCGGCGAACAAATGCCTGGAGGGGGTGCCGGGCCTGGCGTTCGTCATCGTCGAGCGCGAGGCGTTGATGGCGGCGGAGGGCGTCTGTCCGTCGCTGGCCCTCGATCTCGCCGCTCAGTACCGGGCCATGGCCGAAAACGGCCAGTATCGGTTCACGCCCCCGACCCATGTGCTGGCGGCCTTGCGGGAGGCGCTGTTGATCCACGAGGAGGAGGGGGGTGTTCCGGGCCGGGGACGGCGCTATCGCGAGAACCTGCGCGTTCTGGTCGCCGGCATGCGGGCGCTCGGCTTTCGCACCTTGCTCTCCGACGCGCTGCAGGCTCCGATCATCGTCACCTTCCTCGAGCCCGCCTCGCCAAGCTGGCGCTTCGAGCGTTTCTACGACGGCCTCAAAGGCCGCGGCTTCACCATCTATCCCGGCAAGCTCACCCGCCGGCCCAGTTTCCGCATCGGCTGCATCGGACGCGTGTTTCCGGACGACCTGCGGCGGGCGGTGGCGGCGGTGGCCGAGGTGCTGCGGGAGATGGGCGTGGACGATCCGAAACCCGAACCCGAGCGTACCATGGAGAGACCCACATGAGCCAACAGTACGACTTCCGCTACCGCCGTCGCTACGCCGGGCCGGTGCAGGCGGTGATCCTGGACTGGGCCGGATGCACCATGGATTTCGGCTGTCTCGCGCCTGCGGTGGTGTTCGTGGAGGTGTTCCGCCGCAAGGGGGTGCCGATCTCCATGGAGGAGGCGCGGGCGCCGATGGGCGCGCACAAGAAGGTCCATATCCAGCGCATCACCGAGCTGCCCGCGGTGCGCGCGCGCTGGCAGGAGGTCCACGGGCGGCCTCCCGGAGCGGAGGATGTGGAGGCCATGTTCCAGGACTTCGTGCCGCTGCAGCTCGACTGCCTGTCGCGCTATGCGACCCTCATCCCCGGCACCCTCGAGACCATAGAGGCGCTGCGCGCCAAGGGGATCCGGATCGGCTCCACCACCGGCTACACCCGGGAGATGATGGAGATCAACCTGCGCGATGCCGAACGCCAGGGCTACGTGCCGGACGTCACGGTGTGCGCGAGCGACGTGCCGCAGGGGCGGCCCTACCCCTTCATGTGCCTCAAGAACGCCATCGAGCTGCAGGTGGACTGCGTGGCCGCCTGCGTGAAGGTGGACGACACGGTGCCGGGGGTCGAGGAGGGGCTGAACGCCGGCATGTGGACGGTGGGCCTCGCCGTCTCGGGCAATGAGGTGGGGCTTTCGCTCGAGGACTGGCGCGCGCTTTCCGAGGAGGAGCGCGAACGGCTGCGGGCGCGGGCCTACAAGCGCATGTGGCAGGCCGGCGCCCACTATGTGATCGACACCATCGCCGATCTGCCCTCCTGTATCGAGGACATCGAACGGCGGCTCGCCCGGGGCGAGCGGCCCTAGGGGCGGACGGCCGCGCGGCGAAGCGGCGGGATCACCGGTCCGATCCGGAAAGCGGATATTTGAGCGGGGTGGCGCCGTTGAACAGCACCACCCGCTCGCCTCCATCGAGCCATCCGCAATCGCGCAGCCGCAGAAAGCCGGCCCAACAGGCCGCGCCTTCGGGACACAACCACAGTCCCTCCGCGCGCGCCAATGCGTCCTGTGCCTCCCGGATCTCCTCCTCGCCGACCGCCACCGCACACCCTCCCGTCTCCCGCAGGGCGCGCAGGATCAGGGCGTCGCCGACGGTTGCGGGGACCCGGATGCCCACCGCCCGGGTCGCCGCTTCCGGCCACCGCGAGGCCCGCCCCGCTCCCTCCCGGAAGGCGCGGACGATGGGCGCGCATCCCTCCGCCTGCACCGCCACCAGCCGGGGAGGCGGCCCCTGGAACAGGCCGGCCGCGGCGAGCTCATCGAACGCCTTCCACATGGCGATGATGCCGGTGCCGCCTCCCGTCGGATAGACGATCACATCCGGCGCACCGCCCCGGAACTGCTCCCAGAGCTCGAAGGCGATGGTCTTCTTGCCCTCCACCCGGTAGGGTTCGCGCAGGGTGGAGAGATCGCACACCCCGAGCTCCGCCGCGTGGGCGCGAAGCCAGCGGCCGCAATCGTCGATCAGCCCGTCCATGACCCGCACCTCGGCCCCGAACGCCCGCGCCTCGGCGATGAAGGACGGCGGCAGGTCCGAGGGTGCCACCACCAGCGCCTCGAGCCCGGCGCGGGCGGCATAGGCGGCGAGCGCGGCACCGGCGTTGCCGTTGGTGGGAAGGGCCAGGCGACGGTATCCGAACCATCGGGCCATGCTCACCGCCACCGCAAGCCCGCGGGCCTTGAAGGATCCGGTGGGCAGACGGGAATCGTCCTTGATCCACACCGTGCCCCGAAAGCCCAGCTGTCGGGGCAGCCGGCCGAGCGGGATCAGGGGGGTGCGGCATTCGCCCAGGCTCACCACCGCCTCGCGATCGGGAACCGGCAACAGCTCATGATAGCGCCACATGGACACAGGCCGCCGTGTCCACGCCCGGCCGCGCCAGCGTTCGGCGAGCCCCGCGGTGTCGTAGGAGACCAAAAAGGGCGCGCCCTCGGGCGACAGCCGGAAGGGACGGTCGAAGGGGAAGGCGGCCTCGCTCGCGCTGCACACCAGTGCGCGGGCCAGGCTGTAGCGCTCGCGTTCCCGCATGATCAGGATTCCGGAGGTGGATGCGGCGTCGGCTTAGGACGCCTCATCGCCCATCCGCACCGGCCGCGCAAGTCCGCCCTGGTGCATCGAGCAGCAGAACCTGCGGGCCGCTCGAAGGTGCCCGGACGCCGTGCCATCCCGCTCGGGTGCGGGTGTCCAAAGCCTGCGCATGCGCGTCCCCGACCGACTCAAAGGGCGACGCCGCCCGTGCGGGAAGCCGCAGCGCACCGCGCCGGGTGCGCCGACCCCTCACGCCAGATAGTGGCCGCCGTTGACGGTGAGGGTGGAGCCGGTGATCCATCCCGCCTCGTCCGCGACCAGGAACAGCACGCATCGGGCCACCTCCTCCGCCTCGCCGAGCCGGCCGACCGGGATTTCGGCGACGATCTTCTGGCGGATGGGCTCCGGCACCGCCATCACCATGTCGGTGGCGATGTAGCCCGGGGCGACGGCGTTGACGGTGATCCCCTTGTTGGCGTTCTCGAGCGCGAGCGCCTTTGTGAACCCGAGCACGCCGGCCTTGGCGGCGGCGTAGTTGGTCTGGCCGCGCTGGCCCTTTTGGCCGTTGATGGAGGAGATGTTGACGATGCGGCCGAACCCGCGCGCCCGCATGCCTTCGATCACCTGGCGGGTGACGTTGAAGAGGGAGTCCAGATTGGTGCGGATCACCGCCTGCCACTGCTCCGGGCTCATGCGGTGGAAGGTGGCATCCCGGGTGATGCCGGCGTTGTTGACCAGGATGTCGATCGGGCCGAGCTCCTCCTCGATGCGGGCGATCGCCTCCCTGCAGGCGGCGAAGTCGGCGACGTCGAAGCGGAACACGGCGATTCCGGCCTCCTCCTTGAGGCGCCGGGCGGCCTCCTCGTTGCCGTGGTAGTTGGCGGCGACCCGGTAGCCGGCCTCCTTGAGCGCGATGGAGATGGCGCGGCCGATGCCGCGGGTGCCGCCGGTGACGAGCGCGGTGCGGGTCATGGTGCTCTCCTCCCTCGGTTCGCTGCCGCTTTCCGGCTCACGCGCGCTCCACGCACATGGCGATTCCCATCCCGCCGCCGATGCAGAGGGTGGCGAGACCGCGTCGGGCCCCGCGGCGCTTCATCTCGTAGAGGAGGGTGGTGAGGATGCGCGCACCCGAGGCGCCGATCGGGTGGCCGAGAGCGATGGCGCCGCCGTTGACGTTCACGATCTCCGCATCCCAGCCCATCTCCTTGTTGACCGCGAGCGCCTGGGCGGCGAAGGCCTCGTTGGCCTCCACCAGCTCGAGATCCTCAACCCGCCAGCCGGCCTTCTCGAGCGCCCGCCGGGCCGCGGGGATCGGGCCGGTGCCCATGATCTCCGGCGGCACCCCCGCCTGCGCCCAGCTGACGATGCGCGCGAGGGGTGCGAGCCCGCGTCGCTCCGCCTCGCGCTCCTCCATCACCACCAGCGCCGCGGCACCGTCGTTGATGCCGCTCGCATTGCCGGCGGTCACCGTGCCCTCCGGCTTGAAAGCGGGGCGGAGCTTGGCGAGGGCTTCGAGGGTGGTGCCGAAGCGCGGGTACTCGTCCCGATCGACCACCACCTCGCTCTTGCGGTTGACCACCTTGACCGGGACGATCTCCTCCGCGAACCGCCCGGCGCGGATGGCCGCTTCGGCCTTGTTCTGGGAGGCGCAGGCGAAGCGATCCTGCTCCTCGCGGGTGATCTGGTAGCGCTCGGCGACGTTCTCCGCCGTCACCCCCATATGGTAGCCGTGGAAGGCGTCGATCAGCCCGTCCTTGAGCATGGTGTCGACGAGCTCGAGGGGCCCCATCTTGGTGCCGCCGCGCAGATGGGCGGCATGCGGGGCGCGGCTCATGCTCTCCTGACCGCCCGCCACCACGATCTGGGAATCCCCGTTCTCGATCGCCTGGCAGGCGAAGGCGACGCTCTTGAGACCCGAGCCGCACAGCATGTTGACGTTGTAGGCGGGCACCTCCACCGGGATGCCGGCCCCGAGGGAGGCCTGCCGGGCCGGGTTCTGCCCCTGGGCGGCGGTGAGGATCTGCCCCATCACCACCTCGGACACTTCTCCCGGCTCCACCCCCGCGCGCTCGAGCGCGGCGGCGATGGCGACCCGGCCCAGCTCGTGGGCGGCAAGCGCCTGGAAGGCGCCGTTGAAGGAGCCGATGGGCGTGCGCGCGGCGCTGACGATCACCACCCCGTGCTTCATGATCCCTTCTCCCGCGAGGTTGCTGCGCGAAATCGGCGCGACCGGCCGCCGGCGGTGGCCCGGAACTGCCTGCTGGCATCCGATATAGGACCCAAGGGCGCAGACCACCAAGCGCCGCCCCTGGGGCGAGACGTCGCGCCCCCGGAACGCCCCGGCTGCGGCAGCCCCCTCACCGCCGGAGCGGGAATCTCCGAGGGCGGAGCGAGCGGCGCAGCCGCCCTCGCACACCTGCGTATGTTCTCCGGACGGAGCACCGCTGCGGCCGGCCCCGTTAACCCCTTGTTAACACCTGGCGGTGAGAATGGGGGGCGCAGGGGTCAGTCAACCACAGGAGCCATTCCATGCACGTGATCCGGACCTTCCTTCGCGACGAGAGCGGTGCGACCGCCATCGAATACGGCCTCATCGCCGCCCTGGTGGCGGTGGTGATCATCGGCGCGCTCACCACCCTCGGCACCAAGCTCAACACCACCTTCCAGAAGGTCAGCGACAAGCTGCCCAGCTCCGGCAGCGGCAACTGATCGGCGCCGCGCCGAGCATGACGGTGGGATGAATCGGCCGCGGAGGCGGCGGTCCGGATCGGAGCCCGGACCGCCGCGAGCTCCGCCTTCGTTCTTTTTTATGAATTTTGAAGAGCACTTAAGGCGCATGCCTTGATTTTGTCGCTCATCCAAGGCTCATATCATCACCCTTCTTGAACCCTCGTTTATGGCTCACAAGGCGCGGGCGGAGCGTCAAGACCGCCCGGCTGGACCGATCGGCGCCAGGTTCCGCCCTGCTGCGCACAAATGGGGAGCTTCGGACGGCGGTGTGCGTCGGTTCGCTGCGACCACGCTCTCCCGCGCGCGTGGGAAGCTTCGGTCCGCGAGTTCGCGGAGCAGCTGTGGGTCGCGCACTCCCGCGCGCGCGTGGGAAGCTTGATCTCGGAGTATCTGCGTCGGTCCGGACTCCCGCGCGCGGGAAGCTGCTACCGCCCGTCAGGCGCTTGCGCGCCGTCTGACCCACTCCCGCGCGCGTGCGAAGTTTTTTTATCGAGCGTCTTCCATCCGGTCGGCATGGCGCACTCCCGCGCGCGCGTGGGAAGTTTTCCAACCAGTTCAACAACTTGCACACGCATACACGCGCCCCCGCGCGCGTGGGAAATTTGTGAACCGGCGTTGACGCGCGCTCTTGGACGGCACGCGCCCCCGCGCGCGTGGGAAGCTTGATCTCGGAGTATCTGCGTCGGTCCGGTCGGTCCGGACTCCCGCGCGCGGGAAACTGCTACCGCCCGCCA
>JALSGW010000023.1 GCA_026982585.1 Alphaproteobacteria bacterium
CTCGCCCGGGGCCGCATGTGGGTCTCGTGGCCCTGGTCCACGGCCATGAGTTCGCCGGCGCCCATGCCCTGCTGCGCCTGTTCGAGCTCGGCGTGCGGCCGGCGCGCGGCCGGCTCACGCTGATCTTCGCCAACGTACCGGCCCTCTGCCGTTATCGCCCCGAAGAGCCGTGGGCCGCCCGGTTCGTCGACGAGGATCTCAACCGCATCTGGTCCGAGGAGGCGTTGGATGCCCCCCGCCGCAGCGTCGAGTTGAGCCGCGCCCGGGAGCTCCGTCCCCTGATCGACCGCCTCGACTGTTTGCTCGACATCCACACCATGTCCGCCGCCGGTCCCCCCCTGCTGCTGTGCCCGCCGGTTGCGCGGGCGCAGCGCCTTGCCCTGAGCCTCGGCGTTCCCGACTATGTGGTGAGCTGCCCCGGGCATGCCGGCGGCCTGCGGCTCGTGGATTATCCGCGTTTCACCCGCGGCCGGCGCGGGCCGGTGGCGCTGCTGCTCGAGGCGGGACCGCACGGGTGCCCGCGTTCGGCGGACGTGGCGGTGGCGGTGTCGCTGAGCCTGCTCGCCACCCTGGCGATGCTGCCCGCCGAGCACGCGGCCTGGGCGGTCGCTTCGCCGCGGCCGCAGCAGCTGGTGGACGTCACCCACCGGATCGAGGCCGACGGCACCCCTCTCACCCTGCTGGTACCGCCGCAGAGCCTGATCCGGGTCGAGAAGGCCGGCACCCCGGTTTTGCGCCTCGGCGATCGCACGGTCACCACGCCTTACGACGACTGCGTGCTGATCCTGCCCCAGCGGCGGAGCGCGCCGGGGGCAACCGCGCTGCGCATGGGACGGTTGCGGCAGTGGAGGCCTTCGCGGGGCTTTCGTTTTGCCGTAGCGAACGGGTAAATTCGACGGGCAAGGGACGGCAGAGCGGGAGAGATAACGGTGTGGTGGCGATCGGTAGCGCTTGTGCTGGCGATGGCGGCCTTCGGCGCCCGGGCCGAGGTCGGCGACGCCGAGAAGGGACGCGAACTGGTGGCCGAGATGTGTGCCCGTTGTCACGCCTGGGATCCGGAATATCCCTGGGCGAGCATCGGCAGCACCCCCTCCTTCATGTGGATGGCGCGCAAACTCGACTTCTACCGCGAACGCATCCTGAGCGTCACCAGCCGGCCGCCGCACATCGCCCAGCGGTTCGACGTCTCCATCGAGGATCTCGAGAACATCCTCGCCTACATCGAAACCCTCAAGCCAGCGGAATAGGTCGGCGTGGCCATCGGCCCCGGACGCGCCTGCAGCGCTTGTCCGGCTGGCCGCGGCGGCAGCGCCCAAGACCGGCTCAGGTCCCCACTTTGGCGAGCACGTCCGCGCGCAGGAAGCGTTCGATCACCAGCATGAAAAGGAGCGAGGGCACGAGCAGGATGAGCGCCGTGATGGAGGCGATCTGGTAGTTGCCGCCCATGCTGGCGGTGAACATCAAGAGCGGCAGGGTGGTGACGTCGGGCACGCCGACGAAATAGGTGCCCGTGAACTCGTCGAGGGATTCGAGGAACACGAAGATGGCGCTCGCGAGGATGCCCGGGGCGGCGAGCGGCAGGCTCACGGTCCAGAAGGTGCGCAGGCGGCTTGCGCCCATGTTGCGGGCGGCCTCCTCGAGCTCGCGGTCCACGGCGGCAAACGCGGCGGTGGTGATCCACACCGCATAGACGAGACCGTGCACCGTGTGCACCAGCACCACCCCGAGCACGGTGCCGTTGAGGCCGACGGTATAGAACATGCGGGCGATGTTGATGTACACGGGCAGGTTGGGGAAGGCCTGGGGGAGCAGGAACAGCAGCATGATGAGGCTGCGCAGCGGCAGGGAAAGGCGCGCCAGCGCATAGCCGGCGGGCAGAGCGAGGGCGGTGCACAAAAGCACCGTCAGGCTCGCGATCCATACGCTGGTGGCGAGGGACTGCAGCGCCTGGCTGCGCGGCGCGAACACCCGGGCCCAGAAGTCGAAGCCGAATTCGAGCGGCAGCCGGTGCGGGAAGTACCAGCGTTCGGCGAAGGCCCACAGCAGCATGTTGAAGAGCGGGCCGAAGATGAAAAAGGCGAGCAGCCCCAAAAGCAACGCCCGCGGCAGCCAGGCCAGGGCCGCCCGCGCGCTCATGACCGCCCCGCGCGTGCGACGGCGTAGCGCAGATACAGCCAGGCCACCACGCCGGTCATGAGATAGGAGATGGTGCCGAGCGCGTTGGCGACCCCGTAGTCGCCGTAGGCGGTGATGCGAAAGGCCATGTCCACGGTGATCAAGGTCGGCTGGCCGGCGACGATCATCATCGGCACCGAGAGCACCGAGAGCATGATCACGAAGGACAGCACGAGGCCCACGAACAGGGTCTGGCGGACCAGCGGCACCAGGATCTCGACCAGGATGCGCAGGCGGCCCGCCCCGAGATTGCGCGCCGCCTCGACATAACCCCGATCCAGGGACGCCATCGCCCCGGCCACCAAAAGGGTGACGAAGGGGGTCTGTTTCCACACGAAGGCCACCACCACCCCGCGCCAGTCGAGCAGACTCGGGGCCTCGAGCGGCGTGTAGAGGCCGAGACCGATGAGCGCATGGTTGAGCATGCCGTTCTTGGCGAGAAAGGTGCGCATCATCTGCGCGGTGACGATGAAGGGGATGAACAGCGGCCAACGATAGAGCCAGCGCAGCAACGCCACCGCGCCCGGATGTTCGCCGAGCGTGAGATAACCGCCGATGGCGACCGCCAACACCGCGATCAGCGCAAGCGAGAGCAGCACGGTGGCGAGGGTGAGGAGGATGTCCGGCCCGTAGAGGGCGAGCGCCTTCTCGAAGTTCGCCCAGGTCCAGCGACCGTCCTCGAAGACGGCATCATAGATGGAATAGGACAGCGGATAGACGAAAAAGAGCAGCACGGTGGCGAGCGCCGGCGCCACCAGCACGAGGGGCAACAGCCGCTCGCCGAGCGCGGCCAGGCGCAGCCCGGGGGCCGCTTCGACCCGCCGGGCCGCGCCATGCGCCGGTTCAGCCGGCCACGCGCTCATACGCCTCGAGGATGGCGTTGAAGTAGGGGGTGATCGGGAAGGGCTTGCCGTAGGCCTTGAGGTCCTCCGGCGTCACATCGACGAACAGCTTGTTCCAGTCCGCCTCGCTCAGATAGGGCTTGACGTGCTCCGCATCGATGCCGGGATACCAGTTGAAGCGCTTGACGATGCCCTCGGCCTGGATCGCCGGGCTGGTGGCGAAGGCGATGAACTTCTTGGCGAGCTCCGGCTGCGCCGCCTTCTTGGGCAGCACATAATACATCGGCTGGCCGGGCAGCCCCGGGGCGATGAGGGTGAGGCGCGTGTTGGGGTTCATGCGCCCGTCCGCCATCCAGGTGTAGAACATGTCGACCCACACCGGCCCCATGAAGATCTCGCCCCGGTTGAGGGCATCCAGCGTTCCCGCATTGCCGGGCGTGAAGGTCACGTTCTGGTTGAAGTCCTTGAGCCCGGCGAGGGCGTCCTCGATGAGCTTGACGTCCGCCTCGTCGAAGGGCCCGGTGAACAGCTTGTCGCCCAAGGGGCTGAAGGCATAGACCCAGCCCATGACGAAGCCGACCCCGGACATGCCGCCCTTGATGCCGTTGTAGCCGAAGGCGCGCGGGTTCTCCTTCACCCACTCGGCGAGCTCGGCGTAGGACTTGGGCGGATTGGGCACCACGTCGGGGTTGTAGGCGATCGCGATCTGGCTGTGGAACATGGGCATCACATAGCCCTCGACGTTGACGCCGAGAGCGTTGCGCACCGTGTCCCGGGTGGCGAGCCGCCCGGTCTCCACCTCGTCGCGATAGGCGGCGAGCAGGCCTTCCTGCACCAGCTGCCCGGCCATCTTCTGGTGCACCACCGCCACATCCACGTCCCACACCTCGGCGCCGCTGTCCGCCTGCGCCTTCAGCTTTTCGTAGATCTTGCGCGAGCCGGCGTCGCCGGGGCCGGTGCCGGCCGCCTGCACGCGCACCCCGGGGTTCTCCGCCTCGAAGCGCGGCCCGAGGAACTCGTTGACGTAGTCGACCATGTTCTGGTCGCCGGCGGTGACGACGTTGAGCACCGTCTGCGCCGGAAGCTCCCGTGCTCCGAACAGCATGGCGGCAGAGAGCGCCGCCGTGGCGAGCAGGGTCCGTCTCGTGATGGTCATCGCACACCTCCCTTCCTCCTTGCGGGACCGCCTCACGCGGCCCCGTCCTCCGCAAACAGGAACAGGGCCGGAGCGGGCACCGCCACCCGCACCCGATCTCCGGCCTCGAAGCGGCGGGGATCGTCGATCAGCAACCGCGCGCCCGCCACATCCACGCCGTAGCGCCAGCGGCCGCCGAGATACGCCGCCTGGCGCACCTCGCCGCGCATCACCAGGGCGCCGGGGAGCTCCTCCCCGTCCGCCAGCACCCGCGCCGTCTCGCTGCGGAACAGCGCCCGCGCCGTCCCCACAGCGGGTGGCCGCCCCCGCACCCCGCCGTCACGGCTGTCCGCGGGCAAAAGCTGCGCCTCCCAGCTCGGCCCCGGCTCCACCCAAAGCCGCGCCCCCTCGCCGCGCACCCTGAGCCGCAGCTCGTTCTCCGCCCCCATGAAGGCGGCGACGAAGGGCGAATTGGGCTGCTCGTAGATCTCGCGGGGGGTGCCGAGCTGCACGATGCGGCCGGCGTCGAGGATGGCGATGCGATCGGCCATCACCATCGCTTCCTCGCGGTCGTGGGTGACGTGCACCGCGGTGATGCCGAGCCGCTGCTGCAGCTCCTTGATCTCGTGGCGCACCGTCTGGCGGATGCGGGCATCGAGATTGGAGAGCGGCTCGTCCAGAAGCAGCACCCGCGGATCGACGGCGAGCGCCCGCCCGAGCGCCACCCGCTGGCGCTGGCCGCCGGAAAGCTCGCCGGGCCGGCGCCCGCCGAGACCCTCGAGCCCGAGCATCGCCAACAGCCGCTCCACCCGCCGCCGCCGTTCCTCGCGACCCACCCCGCGCAGCTTGAGGCCGTAGGCGATGTTCTGCGCCACCGTCATGTGCGGCCAGAGCGCATAGGACTGAAAGACCATCGCCACCCCGCGCCGCTCCGGCGGCACCCCGGCGAGATCGCGCCCGGCGACGAGAATGCGGCCGCGGCGCACCGGCACGAAGCCGGCGATGGCCCGAAGCAGGGTGGTCTTGCCGCAGCCCGAGGCGCCGAGCAGGGCGAGGAACTCGCCCTCGGCCAGCTGCAGCGAGATGTCGTCGAGGACCCGGGTCGCCCCGTAGGCCACCTCGACCCGCTCGATCTCCAGAAAGGGCGCCTCC
Organism: Alphaproteobacteria bacterium; assembly: GCA_026982585.1. Classification (GTDB taxonomy): domain Bacteria; phylum Pseudomonadota; class Alphaproteobacteria; order Geminicoccales; family Geminicoccaceae; genus HRBIN39. Next base: position 5,305 of record JALSGW010000023.1, read on the forward strand.
CCCATCCCCGTCGCACATCACAGTACGTTTATTCCAGCATCTAGGGCAGCTGGAACGCATTGTCCAGTGCGGCGGTGGCGGCGCGCTCCGGGTGGTTCGCATGATCCGCGCGGTGCATCCGGCGTGCATCGCCTCGGGCGCGTGTCCGCGCGGCCACGGTTGGGCTTTTGTCCGCGACCGTCGGTCGCGGGAGCGGTGTGTGCGCATGCGGAGCGCGGTCTGCGGGAGCTCCGTGCCGGCAGCGATCGATGGGGATGGAGGCGCGGAATGCCGGCGGGTGGGTTGCGGGGGATGTGCCGGGCGCGATGCCCGATGCGGTGGAACTCTGGTGCGGGTTCGGTTGCGGGATGCGCAAACCGCTTCGGCACCTCGCGCACGGAGCGGGATCGTGTTCGGGAGGGCGCAGCGTGGGTTGGAGGGTGCGCGAGCGGGTCCCAAAGCCGCAGGTTCGGGCTCAGGACTCCCGGAGTTCGTCCCAGAGCTCCTTGACCCGGGCGAAGAAGCCTTCGGACTGGGGGTGTTGGCCGTCCTTGGTGCGGCCCGCGCGTTCGAATTCGCGCAGGAGTTCCTTCTGGCGGCGAGTGAGGTTGACCGGGGTCTCCACCACCAGCTCCACGAACATGTCGCCGCGGGTGCCGCCGTGCAGTTCGGTCATCCCCTTGCCGCGCAGGCGGATCTGGTGGCCGGTCTGGGTGCCCTCGGGGATGCGCAGGCGCAGTCGCTGGCCTTCGATGGTGGGCACTTCGACCTCGCCGCCGAGCGCGGCGGTGGTCATGGGGATGGGGACCCGGCAGTAGATGTCCATGCCCTCGCGGCGGAACAGGCGGTGGGGGGCTATGGAGACGAAAATGTAGAGGTCGCCAGGCGGGCCGCCGCGCAGCCCCGCCTCGCCCTCGCCCGCAAGCCGGATGCGGGTGCCGTCCTCGATGCCGGGGGGGATGTTGACCGCCAGCGTTCGTTCGCGCTGCACCCGACCGCTGCCGGCGCAGCGGCGGCACGGATTGCGAATGGTGCGCCCGGTGCCCTGGCAGCGCGGACAGGTGCGTTCGATGGTGAAAAAGCCCTGCTGGGCCCGCAGTCTGCCGGTGCCGCGGCACATGGTGCAGGCCGCCGGCTCCGCCCCGCCCTCGCTGCCGGTGCCGCGGCAGGCGTCGCACAGCACGCTCGTGGGAATGCGCAACTCGACCCGTTTGCCGGCGAAGGCCTCCTCGAGGGTGATGGTCAGATTGTAGCGGAGATCGGCGCCGCGGGTGGCCGCGGAACGCCGCCGCGCGCCCATGAAATCGGCGAACAGGTCCTCGAAAGCGTCGGCGAAACTCGTGAAGTCGAAGCCGCCCGCCGCAGCCTCGGCACCGGCGCCGGCCTCGAAGGC
>JALSGW010000024.1 GCA_026982585.1 Alphaproteobacteria bacterium
GACCGCACCACCCTGGGGCTGGTGGAGACGGTGGACGATCTCGAGGAGCTGGCCCTGGTGTGGGTGCCGCGGCGGGGCTCGCCGTTGCCGCTCGCCGGCGACTCCCCCGAGCCGCCCGGAGAGGAGGGGCCGTTCCGCTATCTGGTGCCCGCCTTCGAGCCCGAACTCCTGCCGGGTGCACCCCTGGTCGCAGGCGAAACCGTGATCGGGGTGCTGCTCGATCCCAACACGCCCCCCGTCGCGCTTGCCACCGCACGGCGGATCCGCGCCCTGCTCGCCCGCCTCGACGCCGGCGCACCCGGCGGGTGAGGGCGGAGGGCGGGGCACGGGACGGGGCGCCGGTTCCTGCTGCGCTGCAGCAACTTGTCCCCCCCGTAGGACAATGCTAGAGGGGCGGTGGTTCCGTCGCCGGGCGATGGGCGCCGGCCGGCGGTTTCAATTCGGGCGATGGTGCATTGAGCGATCAGGATCGTTCCCCCGCGGTCGAGGCGGTGGCGCTCGAGGAGGAGATGAAGCGCTCCTACCTCGACTATGCCATGAGCGTCATCGTCAGCCGGGCGCTGCCCGATGTCCGCGACGGTCTCAAGCCGGTGCAACGGCGCATTCTCTTCGCCATGCGGGAGGGCGGCTACGACATCGGCAGGCCCTATCGCAAGAGCGCCCGCATCGTCGGGGATGTGATGGGAAAATACCATCCCCACGGCGATGCGGCCATCTATGATGCCATGGTGCGCATGGCGCAGCCGTTCACCATGCGGCTTCCGCTCATCGACGGTCAGGGCAATTTCGGCTCCATGGACGGCGATCCGCCCGCCGCCATGCGTTACACCGAGGCGCGCCTTGCGCCCGCGGCCGGCGCTCTGCTCGACGACATCGACAAGGACACGGTCGACTGGCGGCCCAACTACGACGAAAGCGCCCGCGAACCGGTGGTGCTGCCGGCCCAGTTCCCCAATCTCCTCGTCAACGGGGCGGGCGGCATCGCCGTGGGCATGGCCACCAACGTGCCGCCGCACAATCTGGGCGAGGTGATCGACGCCTGCGTGGCGCTGATCGACCGGCCGGATCTCGACCTTGCCGCGCTCATGCGCAGGATCCGCGGCCCCGACTTCCCCACCGGCGGGGTGGTGCTCGGGCGCGGCGGCATCGAGCAGGCCTACCGCACCGGCCGCGGCAGCATCGTGGTGCGGGCGCTGTGCACCATCGAGGAGATTCGCCGCGACCGCTATGCCATCGTCGTGAGCGAGATCCCCTATCTCGTCAACAAGGCCCGGCTGGTGGAGAAGATCGCCGAGGTGGCGCGGGACAAGCGGGTCGAGGGGATCCAGGATCTGCGCGACGAATCCGATCGCCGCGGGGTTCGGGTGGTGATCGAGCTCAAGCGCGAGGCCGACCCCGAGGTGGTCCTCAACCAGCTCTACCGCTACACGCCCCTGCAGACCAGCTTCGGCGTCAACATGGTGGCGCTCCAGGGCGGGCGGCCGGTCCTGCTCAACCTCAAACAGATCCTCGAAGCCTTCCTCCGCTTCCGCGAGGAGGTGGTGCTGCGGCGCAGCGCCTTCGAGCTCGAGCGGGCGCGCGAGCGGGCGCATGTGCTGGTGGGCCTCGCGGTGGCGGTGGCCCACATCGACGAGGTGATCGCCCTCATCCGTGAGGCGCCGGATCCCGACACCGCGCGCAGGCGGCTGATGGAGCGGAGCTGGCCGGCCGAGGCGGTGCGGCCGCTGCTCGAGCGGGTCGAGGCGGGATGGCAGGAGGCGCGGGCCGAGGAGGGCTATCGGCTCTCCCAGCGCCAGGCCCAGGCCATCCTCGAGCTCCGGCTGCAGCGTCTCACGGCGCTCGAGCGCGCGCGCATCGACAAGGAGCTTTTGGAGTTGGCCGAGCGCATGGTGGAGCTGCGCCAGGTGTTGGAATCGCGTCCCCACCGGCTTGCGCTCATGAAACGCGAGCTGGAGGCGGTCAAGGCCCGCTTCGCCACCCCGAGGCGCACCGAAATCGACGAGGACGGGGAGGCCGACGCCGATCTCGAGGATCTCATCCAGCGCGAGGACATGGTGGTGACGGTCACCCATCGCGGCTACATCAAGCGGGTGCCGCTTTCCACCTACCGCGCGCAGCGCCGGGGCGGCAAAGGCCGGTCCGGGATGAAGACCCACGAGGACGATTTCCTCGCCAAGCTCTTCATCGCCGACACCCACACGCCCGTGCTCTTCTTCACCAACTTCGGTCGGGTCTACAAGCTCAAGGTGCACCAGTTGCCCCAGGGCACGCCCCAGGGACGCGGCAAGGCGCTGGTCAACCTGCTGCCGGCGCTCGGCGAGGGGGAACGGGTGACCGCGGTGCTGCCGCTGCCGGCGGACGAGGCCCGCTGGCGGGAACTGTCGGCGGTGTTCGCCACCGCCAAAGGCAAGGTGCGGCGCAACGACCTTTCCGATTTCGTGCGGGTTCCGGCCAACGGCAAGCGGGCCATGGGGCTCGAGGCGGGCGACCGGCTGATCGGGGTGGCGGTGTGCGACGAGGACCACGACCTGTTGCTCGCATCCCGCAACGGCAAGGCCATCCGCTTCCCGGTGGCGGGCCTGCGGGTGTTCCGCTCCCGCAGCTCGGAAGGGGTGCGGGGCATGGAGCTGGCCGCCGGCGATGAGGTGATTTCCATGTCCATCCTCCACCATGTGGAGGCGAGCCAGGAGGAGCGGGAGGAATATCTCCGGATCGCCGCCGCCCGCAGGCGCGCCCAGGGGGAGGAGGGGGACGACGGCCATCTCCCGCCGCTCCGGCGCCTGACGCCGGAACGCCTCGAGGCCCTCGAGCGGCTCGAGGAGTTCGTGCTGGCGGTGACCGAGAAGGGATTCGGCAAACGCAGCTCGGCTTACGAATATCGGGTGACCAACCGCGGCGGCCAGGGAATCATCAACATCGAGGTGTCTGAGCGCAACGGTCTCGTGGCCGCCACCTTCCCGGTGGAGGACACCGACCACGTGATGCTGGTCACCAACAAGGGCAAGATGATCCGCTTTCCGGCCCGGGAGATCCGCATCGCCGGCCGCAACACCCAGGGGGTGCGGCTCATCGACGTCGATGCCGACGAACGGGTGGTCTCGGCCGCCCGGCTTTCGGAGGCCGAACAGGGCGACGACTGAACGCCGGCTTCGGTCCGGGCCTGGCTCTGGAGGAGACGAACGTGGGCGAGCGGATCGGCGTCTATCCCGGCACCTTCGACCCCATCCACAACGGCCACACCGACGTCATCCGAAGGGCCACGCTGCTGGTCGACCGGCTGTTGATCGCGGTGGCCGTCAACGCCGGCAAGGATCCCCTTTTCACCGTCGAGGAACGCACCCGCATGGTGGAGGCGGACGTACGGGGTCTGATCGCGCGCAACGCCACCAACGGCGCCCGTATCGAGGTGCATCCCTTCGAGAGCCTTTTGGTGCGCTTCGCCGAGCAACACGGGGCGAACATGATCATCCGCGGACTGCGCGCGGTGTCCGACTTCGAGTACGAGTTCCAGATGGCGGCCAACAACAAACGCATCGCGCCGGCCATCGAGACCGTGTTCCTGATGGCCTCGGAAACCGTGCAGTTCATTTCCTCGCGCTTCGTCAAGGAGATCCACCTGCTGGGCGGCGACGTGTCGAGCTTCGTCTCGCCGCAGGTTCTGCAGGAGCTCGACCGCAAGCGGGGACGGACCGCACGGCCTCGATGAAGCTGGAGCTGTTCGCGTTCGATCTCCCCAAGGAGCTGATCGCCCAGCATCCGGTGCGCCCGCGCGACAGCGCCCGGCTGCTCGTGGTGCCGAGGCGGGGCGCGTTTCGGGAGGCGCGGGTGCGCGATCTGCCCGCGCTGTTGCGCGAGGGCGATCTGCTGGTGGTCAACGACACCCGGGTGTTGCCGGTGCGCTTTCGCGCCCGCCGCGAGGACGCGCGCATCGAGGTCACGCTCCTGAGACCGCTCGCCGACGACAGCTGGCAGGCGCTCGCCAAGGGGGCGCGCAAGCTGCGGGCGGGCGACCGGCTGCGGCTTGCGGAAGGGCTCGAGGCCGAGGTGATGGAGCGCGGCGAGGGCGGAAGGCTGGTGCTGCGCTTCGCGCTTTCGGGCGAGGCCTTGCGCCGGGCCATCCGGGAGAGCGGCGAGATGCCGCTTCCCCCTTACATCCGTCGCTCCGAGCCGGATGTGCGCGACCGGGACGACTACCAGACCCTGTTCGCCCGCCGCGAGGGCTCGGTGGCGGCGCCCACCGCCGGTCTGCACTTCACCCCCGAACTGCTGCGGGCGCTCGAAGAGCGCGGCATCGCCACGGCACGGGTGACCCTCCACGTCGGCCTCGGCACCTTCCAGCCCATCCGCAGCGCCGAGGTGGAGCGCCATCGCATGCACCCCGAATGGTGCGAGCTGCCGGCCGCCACCTGTGAAGCCATTCGCCGCACCCGGGCCCGCGGCGGACGGGTGGTGGCGGTGGGCACGACGGTGGTGCGCACCCTCGAGAGTTTCGCCCAGCCGGACGGCACCGTGTGCGCGGGGTGCAAGGAGACCGATCTCTACATCACGCCCGGCTTTCGCTTTCGGGTGGTGGATCTGCTCCTCACCAATTTCCACCTGCCGCGCTCCACCCTGTTCGTGCTGGTGTGCGCCTTCGCCGGCTTCCGCCGCATGCATGAAGCCTACCGCCACGCGATCGCACGGCGGTTTCGTTTCTTCTCCTACGGCGACGCCACCCTGCTCGAGCGCCAGGAGGGCTTGGACCTGCCGGAGGCCTCATGACCGGGGGAATCGGTTTCCGCCTGAAAGCCCAGGACGGTGCCGCCCGGGTGGGCGAGCTCAAGACCGCCCACGGCCGCATCCCCACCCCCGCCTTCCTCCCCGTGGGCACCGCCGCCACCGTCAAGGCCCTGACGGTGGAGATGCTGCGGGCGGCGGGCGTGGGCATGATCCTCTGCAACACCTACCATCTCATGCTGCGGCCCGGCGCCGAACGCATCGCCGCGCTCGGCGGCCTGCACCGCTTCATGCGCTGGACGGGCCCGATCCTCACCGATTCGGGCGGCTTCCAGGTGATGTCGCTGGCGCCCTTGCGCCGGATCAGCGACCATGGGGTGGTGTTCCGCTCCCACCTCGACGGACGCAGCCACGAGCTCACCCCGGAACGGGCGGTGCAGCTGCAGGAGCTGCTCGATGCGGACATCGCCATGCAGCTCGACGAATGCGTGCGGCTGCCCGCGGACCGATCGACCCTGCAACAGGCGGTGGAGCGCAGCCTGCGCTGGGCCGAACGCAGCCTCGAGGCCTTCCGGCCGCGTCCGGGCTACGGCCTGTTCGGCATCGTGCAGGGCGGCACCGAGCGCGACCTGCGCCGGCACTCGGCTTGTCAGCTGACCGCCCTCGGCTTCGACGGCTATGCGGTGGGCGGACTTGCGGTCGGAGAGCCGCAGGAGGCCATGTTCGCGGTGCTGGAGGACACCGTGCCGCTTTTGCCACCGGAGCGGCCCCGCTATCTGATGGGGGTGGGCAAGCCGCTCGACCTGCTGGGTGCCATCGCCCGCGGCATCGACCTGTTCGACTGCGTGCTGCCCACCCGATCCGGGCGCACCGGCCAGGCCTTCACCCGCTATGGGGCGATCAACCTCAAGAACGCCCGCCACGCCGACGATCCCCGGCCGCTGGACGAGCAAAGCCCCTGCCCGGCGGCCCGCAACTACTCCCGCGCCTACCTCCACCACCTGGTGAAGAGCAACGAAATCCTCGGCTGCATCCTGCTCACCTGGAACAACGTCTGGTTCTACCAACAACTGATGACCGATGCGCGCGCCGCCATCGCCGCCGGCCGTTTCGCCGACTTCGCGGCCGCCTTCGCGGAACAGCAGCGGCGGGGCGATCTGCCTCCCTGGAGCGGGCCCAAACCCTGCCTCAGCATGCCGTCCGCCCCGGAATCGGGCTAACCCTTTGCAAACATTGGCGGGTTAGGGGCTGCGGGAGCGGATCGCGCTATGGTTTCACGGCCACACTCGCGGCCGCGAAATGTTCACAAGCGAAAACTTTATCTTTCAGGGGTTTGCCGACCCAGTCTTTTATGATACCGGCGAGGCGACCCCCTAGGAGCGATGGGAGTTCCTCGATGACGCTGGACGAACTCATCACCGCGGTGGCCAAGGAAACCGGCATGACCAAGGCGAGCGCGTCCAAGGCGGTGCACGCCGTGGTGCACGCCATCCAGAACGCGCTGGCCGGCGGTCAGCGGGTGGCGATCGCCGGATTCGGGGTGTTCGAGGTGGCGGAGCGGGCGGCCCGCAAGGGACGCAATCCCCGCACCGGCGAGACCATCACCATTCCGGCCAGCAAGGCGGTGCGGTTCAAGCCCGGCAAGGGGCTGCGCGAGGCGGTCAACCGTTGAGGGTGTTGGGCCCGGGGAGGGGAGCGGGCGCGACGGTGCGCCGCCGCTCCGCCCCGGGTCCGATCCACCACAGCCAGATGGCCGCGGTCCAGGCGAAACGTTCGCCACCGAGACCGCGTCCGTCGCGCGGATCGAAATATTCGCGAAAGCCGCTCCGCTCCACCAGACGGTGCAGATCCTCGCGCAGGCGCGAGGCGAGCTCAGGGGCTCCGGCGCGCGCGGCCCCCTCGGCGATCAGGAAGTTGATGACCGGCCACACCGGACCCCGCCAGTAGCGCCGGGG
>JALSGW010000025.1 GCA_026982585.1 Alphaproteobacteria bacterium
TTGATGTTGAGACCCGGTTCCTTGACCACCCGCACCGGATTGCCGAACTGGAGTACGAGCGCCTGTTTGGTCTGGTGGACCGTGAACAGGGCGTTGGCGAGGAGAAACAGCCCCACGGCCGCCACAACGCCCAGGGCGATCATCAAGGCCCGGCCTTTCATCGCTGCTCACCTCCGCCGGCGCGCCGCTCCTCCATCCGGCGTTGCAGTTCGGGAAGCGGCAGATAGGGCACGACACCTTCGGTGCCGTCGGCACCGTCGATGATCACCTTGTTCTTGCCCTGCAACACCTGTTCCATGGTCTCCAGATAGATGCGCTGCAGGGTGACGTCCCGGGCGCGCCGGTATTCCTCGAGCACCGCCTTGAAGCGCGCCGCCTCACCGGTCGCCCGCGCCACCACCTCCTGCTTGTAGGCCTCCGCCTCCTGCAGGATGCGTTCGGCGGCGCCGCGCGCCTCCGGGATCACCCGGTTGGCGTAGGCCTGCGCCTCGTTCTGGAGACGCTCCCGGTCCGCCTGGGCCGCCTGCACGTCCTTGAAGGCGTCGATCACCTGCTGCGGCGGGTCCGCCTTCTGCAGCTGCACCGATTCGATCAGGATGCCGGCGCCGTACTCGTTCATCAGCTCCTGCAGGGTCTCGCGCACCTCCTGCTGGATGCGCTCGCGGCCCTCGGTGGTGGCCTCGACGATGGGGGTGCGGCCGATGATCTCCCGCATCACGCTCTCGGCCACGATCTTGAGCGTCTGATCGGGATTGCGGATGTTGAACAGATAATCGGCGGCGTTGCCGATGCGCCAGAGGACGACGAAATTGATGTCGATGATGTTCTCGTCGCCGGTGAGCATGAGCGCCTCCTCGGGCAGCTCCCGCGTCCCGCCGGCGACCGAACGGAACCCCACCTCGATGCGGTTGACCCGGGTGACCTTGGGCTTGACGACGGTCTCGATGGGGTAGGGCAGACGGTAGCGGAGCCCCGGACCGGTCACCCGGTCGAGCCGCCCGAAGCGCAGCACCACGCCCTGTTCGTCCGGCTGCACCCGGTAGAAACCGGAGGCGAGCCACAGCGCGACCGCCGCCAGCACCACCAGCACCACGCCGCGGCGCGCGCCCTTGCCGCCGCTGCCGCCGAAGATGGTGCGCATGCGTTCCTGGGAACGCCGCAACAGCTCTTCCAGGTCCGGAGGCTGCGGCGTCGGTCCGCCGCCCGGACGCCCGCCCCAGGGGCCGCGTCCGCCCCCTCCCTGCCACGGTCCGCCTTGGGTGTTCCAGGGCATCGATCTCACCCGCGCTCGCACCGCGCGCTCCGTCGCACGCGGGCCGTCTCGTCGCCGAAGGATTTGCGGACTATATCGTGCAGCGCAAGCGGGGGATCAACCATGGGCGCACCGACGCGGGAGGATGTGCTGAAGAGCCTCGAGGCCATCCGCCATCCCAGGACGGGACGGAGCATCGTCGAGCTCGGCATGGTCTCGGGCGTGGTCATCAAGGGCAGCAACGTCGGCTTCGCGCTTGAGATCGACCCGGGCGAGGCCGAGCTCATGGAGCCCGTGCGCCGCGCCTGCGAGGAGGCGGTGCGGCAGCTTCCCGGCGTCACCTCCTGCACCGTGGTGCTGACCGCAGAGCGCCAGGCCCGCCCCGGAGCTTCAGCCTCGCCGCTCGCAGCCGGCCCCGGCGCGCCCCGCACGCCCCGTCCCCAGCCCAAGCCCCTCGCGCCCGGGGTGCGGGCCTTGGTGGCGGTGGCCTCGGGCAAGGGCGGGGTGGGCAAGTCCACCACCGCCATCAACCTCGCCTTCGGCCTCAAGCGTCTCGGGCTGCGGGTCGGGCTGTTGGACGCCGACATCTACGGGCCCTCGGTGCCGCGCATGGCGGGGGCCAGCGGCCGGCCGAGCTCGGTCGACGGCAAACGGCTCAGGCCCATCGCCAGCTTCGGGGTGCTCTGCATGTCCATGGGATTCCTGGTCGAGGAGGACGCGCCCATGATCTGGCGCGGGCCCATGGTGCAGAGCGCCATCCAGCAGATGCTCGGCGACGTGGAGTGGGGCGAACTCGATGTGATGGTGATCGATCTGCCTCCGGGCACCGGCGACGCCCAGCTCACCATCGCCCAGCGGGTTCCGCTCACCGGCGCGGTGATCGTGTCCACCCCCCAGGACATCGCGCTGCTGGACGCCAAGAAGGCGATCAACATGTTCCGCAAGGTCGACGTGCCCATCTTCGGCATCGTCGAGAACATGAGCTATTTCGTGTGCCCGCACTGCGGCGGGCGCAGCGAGATCTTCGCCTACGGCGGGGCGCGGGCCTGCGCCGAACGCTATGGGGTGGACTTCCTCGCCGAAATCCCGCTCGATCCACGCATCCGGGAGACATCGGACGCCGGCCGGCCGATCGTCATCGCCGACCCCGAGAGCCCGCAGGCCCAGGCCTATCAGGCCCTCGCACGCAGCGTCCGGGACAAGATCGCCGCGCGCCAGGGCGAAGGAGCCCGCACCTTCCCCAGGATCGTCTACCTCTGACGGCCGGCGGCGGAAGCCGGATCGCCGTCGTCCTGCGGCGCCAGGCCGCGCGCAAGCGCGACAATGCGGCGCCAGGCTTCCTCGACGTGGCGCGCCTCGGTCCGCGTCTGGCCGATGCACAGGCGCAGCACATAGCGCCCGCGCACGCGGGTGGGGGTGAGATAGGTGAAGCCGTCCTCGTTGACCCGATCCAAGAGCCGCTGGTTGAGGGCGTCGAGAGCCTCCGGATCGGCCCAGGATGGGCGATAGCGGAAGGTGAGCAGGGCGAGCTGCGGGCCTGTGGTGAGCTCGAAGTCGGGCTCCGCCCGGATGCGGGCCGCGAGCTCCTCGGCGAGTGCGATGTGACGCCGGAGCACCGCCCGCAATCCCTCGAGCCCGTAGCTGCGCAGCACGAACCACAGTTTGAGCGCGCGAAACCGCCGGCCCAGGGGGATTCCCCAGTCCCGGTAGTCGACCACCTTTCCGTGCTCACGGGTGTGGAGATAAAGGGGCAGGACCGACAGCGCCCGCACCAGCTCCTCGGGCTGGCGCAGGAAATGGGCCGAACAGTCGAAATTGGTGAGCAGCCACTTGTGCGGGTTGAAGACGAAGCTGTCGGCGAGCTCCATGCCTTCGCCCAAATGCCGCCATTCGGGAAGGATCAGCGCGCTTCCCGCCCAGGCGGCGTCGATGTGGTAGTAGAGATCGAAGCGACGGCAGATCTCGCCGATCGCGCTGAGGGGATCGAAGGCGCCGCTGCCGGTGGTGCCGAGGGTGGCCACCACACAGCAGGGAACGAGGCCCTGGTCCAGATCCGCCCGCACCGCCCGCTCCAGGGCCTCGGGATCCATGGCGAGCTCCTCGTCGACCGGAATACGGCGCAGCCCGCTGCGGCCGAAGCCGGCTATCATCGCCGCCTTTTCCACCGACGAATGGGCCTCCTCCGAGGCGTACACCACCATGCGGGGAAGCCCGAACAATCCTTCCTCCCGGGCGCGGAAGCCGCTCTTGCGCTCGCGCGCGGCGAGGAGCGCGCAGAGCGTGGCCTCCGATGCGGTGGACTGGATCACGCCCCGGAATCCCTCGGGCAGACCCACCGCCTGGCGCAGCCAGTCGAGCACCCGCACCTCCAGCTCGGTGGCAGCCGGGCTCGTCTGCCAGAGCATGGCGTTCACGGCGAAGGTGGCGGTGAGCATTTCGGCGAGCACCGAGGGCGGACTGGAATTGGCCGGGAAGTATGCGAAAAAGCGCGGATGCTGCCAGTGGGTCAGACCGGGCAGGAGGATGCGGTCGAGATCGGCGAGGATGGCCTCGATCGTCTCGCCCGTCTCCGGGGCATGGTCGGGAAGGCGGGCCTCCACCTCGCCCGGGCCAACCTGCGCGCGCACCGGAAACCCCTCCACCTCGTCCAGATAACGCGCCATGCGGGCAAGGACCTGTTGGGCCGCGCGCCAAAACGCCTCCCGTTCCACCGCCGAAGCTCCCTTCAAGACCGCCCTCACCGTTAGCGACCGCAGGGCGCGGAAACAAGCGCAGCACCACAAAGGTCCCGGAGCTCAACGGTTTGCGCCCCGGCGTCGGCTTGCTAACCTTGCGCCGTCATAGATCCGCGGGCATTGCGGCATCGGCAGCTCTTCGGTCGGGACCATGGTGGACGAGCGCGAGTTCGCGGGCGGCACGGTGATCTTCACCGCGGGCGAGCCGGGCGAACGGGTGGTGCGGCTTCTCGAGGGAGAAGTGGAAGTGTTGCGCCGCACCGGCGGGCGGGAGGTGGTCATCGGCACGGTGGATGCGGGCTCCGTCCTGGGTGCGGTCGAATGCCTCGAGGGAAGACGGCACAGCGTGTCGGTGCGGGCGCGCGGCCGGGTGCGGGTGCAGTTCCTGGATCGCCCGGACTTCCTCGCCCAGGCGGCCGCGGACGCGGCCTGTGCCCGCGAGCTCCTGCTGCGGCTGAGCGAACGGCTGCGGGAACGCGAGGCGGGACGCGCCCAGCTGCTGCGGGCTCTGGCCGAGGAGGCCCGGGCCCTGCCGGAGCCGGCGCCCCGGGTGGTGGTGCGGCCGGGATCGCCCGCACTGGCCGCGCAGCTGCCGCGGGACGGTCTCGCCGTCGACCGTTTCCCCTTCCTGGTGGGACGGCGTCCGGGCCGCGGCGACGTTGTGCTGCGGGTTGCGGACCTGACCCTGGCCGACCAGGAGCCCTACCGCCTCTCGCGGCATCATTTCCTGCTCATGCGCGATGCCGACGGGGTGTATGTGATGGACCAGTGGAGCGCGCTCGGCACCCGGGTCGACGGCATCTATGTGGGGGCGGTGTTTCCCCGCATGCGGGTGCGGCTCGCGCCCGGCGATCACGAGGTGGTGGCGGGCGGACCGCATTCGCCCCACCGGTTTCTGGTGGCGGTGGAGGAACGCTGAGCGGCGTTCAGGCGCTGAGGCGAGCTGTGATGGCGGCCAGGTCGGGGAGATCCGCCTTCGGCCCCACCACCGCCAGCGTCGGCCGGCCGCGCTTGAGCATCCGCGCGCCGAAGCGGCGCACGCGTTCCGTGTCGACGGCGGCGATGGCCGCCATCAGCGCATCCAGCCCGATCCTGCGGCCGTAGGTGAGCAGCTGGCGGGCGAGATCGTCGGCCGCCGCCCCCGGGCTTTCCAGGGCCATGAGGAAGCTGGCCTCCACCTGTTTGCGGGCGCGCTGGAGTTCCTCCTCGCTCGGGCCCTCGAGGGCGAGGCGGCGGAGACAGTCGAGCATCACATCGAGCAGTTCCGAGGCCCGGGCGGGCTCGGTGGCGGCGTAGAGGCCGAGCAGGCCGGTCTCGGCGAAGGCCTGGGGATAGGCGAACACGCTGTAGGCGAGGCCGCGGTTCTCCCGCACCTCCTGGAACAACCGGGACGCAGCACCGCCTCCCAGGATGGAGGCGAACACGTGCTGGACGTAGAACTCGCGGTCGTGCAGCGACACCCCCTCGAGGCCGAGCACGAGATGCACCTGGTCGATGTCCCGGCATACCCGCACCTCCCCACCGACGTAGCGGGCGGGCGCAGGCTCCGGCCGCTGCGGCGCCGGCTCCAGGGCGGCGAAGCGTTCCTCGACGAGCTCCACGAGCTCCCGGTGGTCGACCCGTCCCGCGGCCGCCACCACCATGCGTTCGGGGCGGTAGTGGGCTTCGAGAAAACGCCGCAGCGCGGTTCGATCGAGGCCGGCTACGGTCTCCTCCCGCCCGAGGATCGGCCAGCCCAGCCCTTGACCGGGAAAGGCCGCCTCCTGGAACAGGTCGAACACCAGGTCGTTGGGCGTATCCGCCGCCTCGGCGATCTCCTGCAGCACCACCTCCCGTTCCCGGGCGAGCTCCGCCTCGTCCAGCCGGCTGTAGAGCAGGATGTCGGCCAGGAGGTCGACGGCGAGCGGCAGGTCCTCGGCCAGGATGCGCGCATAATAGGCCGTGTGTTCCCGCGCGGTGTGGGCATCCAGGCTCCCCCCGACGCCCTCGATCTCCTCGGCGATGCGCCGGGCGCTGCGTCGCTCGGTGCCCTTGAAGGCCATGTGCTCGAGCAGGTGGGCGATCCCGGCCTGCTCCGGCGTCTCGTCGCGGGTGCCGACCCGAAGCCACACCCCGACCGCGGCGGTGCGCAGATGATCGAGCGGCAGGCTCGCCACCCGAAGCCCGTTCGAAAGCCGCGACATCGCAACCGGGAGATCGCTCACGGTCTCCCCTCCGCCGCCTCGGCCACCGCCCGCTTCACCGCCTCGAGATCGTTGTCCAGCACCAAAAACCGCTCCTCCAGCCGCTCGAGACGGGCCAGTGCTGCCGGCTTCAGCGGCCTCCGGCCGATGGCGCGCAGGATCGCCTCCTCGAACTTGGCGGGATGGGCGGTCGCCACATGGACCAGGGGACGCGAAAGCTCTGCATCCAGATCCCGGGCCACCGCAAGGCCGACCGCTGTGTGCGGGTCCACGATCACGCCGCCCTCTTCATAGAGCCGGCGGATGGCATCCAGGGTCCGTTCCTCGCTCGCCCGGCCGGAGACGAAGTGCGCCCGGGCCCGGGCCAGCACCCGTTCCGGAACCGCGATCCGCCCGGTTGCGGCGAAGCTTTCCATCAGCCGCGCCACCCTGTGCCCGTCTCGGCCCACGAG
>JALSGW010000026.1 GCA_026982585.1 Alphaproteobacteria bacterium
CCCGTCCGCCACCGCCGCCACCCGGTCGGCGTTGTCGGCGGCGGCGGCGCCGTCCCCATGCTGCAGATTGTTCTCGAACCCGACCCTGAGGTGTCCCCCCAACGCCGCCGCGGCGAGCAGCGCCGCAGTCTCGGAGCGACCGAAGGCGCAGGCCATCCAGGGGCACAGCGGGTCGTGGTCGGCGAGGAAGGCGCACAGCGCGGTCGGATCCGCCATCTCGCGCGGGTCGCCGTAGCGGCCGAGCACGAACAGCACCATCGGTCGCGGCTGCGGAATCCAGCCCCGCCGCCGCCAGCCGTGGAAGCGCCGCATCTCTTCGGGCGAGTAGAGGATGTATTGGGTCGCGATGCCGGCCTCGGCGAGCCAGTCGAGAAATCGCCGCAGGGCGCCATCGGGCTCATGGAGCTCTGGTGTCCATTCGCGCGGCGCCAGGGATATCGCCTCCGGACGGACCGCCCGCACCATGGCCTCCTGCTCCGCAGGTCCGAACCTGCCGGCCGCCTCGGTGGTGAGCTGGACCACCAGGCGGTCGCCGATCCGTTCCTTCAACCGCTCGTACCAGCGGGCGTTGAGGTGTGGATCGAGGGTGTGCTGCCCGTCCCGGTCGCGCACGTGTACGTGGATGGCCGCCGCCCCCGCATCCGCGCAGGCCTCGGCGGTCTCGAGCATCTCCTCCAAGGTCAGGGGAACGGCGGGATGGTCGCGTTTGTGGCGGCGCGCGCCGTTGGGTGCCGCCATCACCAGGCAGGGACGATCGAGCCCTTCAGCCATGGTCGGGAAGCTCCCGGAACACCCGATCGAAGGTCGAAGCGAGCAGCTCGAGCAGCTCCTCCATCTCCGCTTCGCTGATGATGAAGGGCGGGGCCAACAGCATGTGATGGCCGCGCCTGCCGTCGATGGTGCCGTGGCCCGGATAGCAGATCAGCCCGAGTTCCATGGCGGCGCGTTTGATGCGGGCATGGAGGGCGAGCTCCGGCGGAAACGGTGTGTTGTGGGTCCGCTCACGGACGATCTCGAAGCCGCGAAACAGCCCCCGTCCGCGCAGATCGGCGATGTGGGGGTGATCCCCGAAACGCTCCTCGAGCCCGGCCTGAAGCCGCTCGCCCATCGCCCGTACGCGAGCGAGCAGGTCCTCCTCCTCGATCACCCGCTGCACCGCCAAGGCGGCGGCGCAGGCGGTGGGATGGCCCATGTAGGTGTGGCCGTGCTGGAACACCCCCGATCCCTCGACAAACGCCTCCACCACCCGTTCGTGCACCACCACGGCGCCGATCGGCTGGTAGCCGCCGCCGAGCCCCTTGGCGACGGCGATGAGGTCCGGCACCACCCCCTCCTGCTCGCAGGCATAGAGGGTGCCGGTGCGGCCCATGCCGCACATCACCTCGTCCAGGATCAAAAGGATGCCGTAGCGGTCGAGGATCGCCTTCACGCCCTGGAAGTAGCCGGGCAGGGCCGGTACCGCGCCCAGGGTGGCGCCGACCACAGGCTCGGCCACGAAAGCGATCACGGTCTCGGGCCCGAGCGCCTGGATGGTCTCCTCGAGCTCGGCGAGCAGCCGGGCCAGGAAGGCGTCGTCGTCCTCGCCGGGCCGCCGTTCGCGGAACGGGTAGCAGGGGGTGAGATGGGTCGCCTGCACGCCGAGGAGCGGTGCGAAGGCTTCGCGGCGCCAGCGGTTGCCGCCCACCGCCAGCGCGCCCAGGGTGTTGCCGTGGTAGGATTGGCGGCGGGCGAGAAAGCGGGTGCGTGCCGGCTCGCCCTTCTCGACGAAATACTGGCGCGCCATCTTGAGCGCCGCCTCGATGGCCTCCGAGCCGCCCGAGGTATAGTAGACCCGGGCCATGCCCGGAGGTGCCCGCCGGATCAGCAGCTCGGCCAGTTCCTCCGCCGCATCGCTGGTGAAGAAGGCGGTGTGGGCGTAGGCGATGGTCTCCACCTGGCGGCGGATCGCCTCCACCACCCGGGGATGGTTGTGCCCGAGGCAGGAGACCGCCGCGCCCCCGCTCGCATCGAGATACCGCTTGCCCGCGCGGTCGAAGAGGTAGCAGCCGCGGCCGCCCGCCACCACGGGATAATGTTCGCGAAGCTGGCGATAGAAGACCTTGCTCATGGCGCTCGCCGATCACCCAGGGCCAGATAGGCGCTCAGTCGTTCCTCCACCCCCTCTCTGAGGGCGGAATCCAGCTGCCGCAACAGATCCTCGGCGAGCCGGAGCACGGCGCGCTCCCGCTCCCGAAACGCGGCCGCCCCGAGCGCGCGTTCGCGGGACACCCGAACCTCCAGCCAGGCCCGTTGGCGTCCGGCGTCGTCGCTCACGGAAAGACGCACCGCAACCGTCGCCACCAGGCGCGTGCCGGGATTTCGCCAGAGCCGAGTCCGCGGATCATCTCCTTGAGCGTCCGGCCGTTCCACAAGGGTGCTTTGCACGATCTCCACGCTGAGCCGCCCAGCTCCGCCAGCGGCCTTGAGGCGTTCAGCGAGAAAGGTGCGGGTGCGGGCGAGCAGCTCGCGCGAGCGGCCGGCATCGACGAAATTGTCCGCCGCCGCGGCATCCGGCCGGGCGCGCAGCTGCACCTCCTCGACCGCAAAGCGCAAAGGTTCGCTCGCAAGCGGAGGCGGCTCCGAGAGCTCCGGTCGGGCGCAGGCGGCGAGCGCGAGAGGCCCCAACAGCGCGGCGATGCGCCCAAACCGCCTCATCGCGCCGGATCCCGGGCCGCGGCGTCCTTGGCACGGTGCAGCAACCCCTCCACCTCCTCCGGCCCGAGCCGGTAGCGGCGGCCGCAGAACTCGCACACCGCCTCGATGGCGCCGTCCTCGAGCCGCATGGCCGCGAGTTCCTCGCGCGGGAACCCCCGCAGCAGCTCGAGCACCCGCGCCTTCTCGCACGAGCAGCCGGGTCGGACGGTGGCGGGCGGGAACAGCCGCACGCCCTCCTCGTGGAACAGCCGAAACAGGACCTGTTCGATGGCCAGATGATCGCCCAGAAGTTCCGCCTCGCTCACGGTCGCGAGCAGCATCACCACCCGCCGCCAGTGTTCGCGGCGTTCCTCGGGATCGGCGCTGCCCTCGCCCGGCATCGCCTGGAGGATCAGTCCCGCGGCCCGCCACCGGCCGTCCAGGGGATCGAGGCCGCTCGCCACCCGGATCGCGGTGGGCAGCTGCTCGGACTTGCGGAAATAGGTCCCCACCGCCTCCGCCAGACTCTCTCCGTCCAGGCGCACCACACCCTGATGGATGCCGCCCCCGGCCGCGCGCTGATCCACGGTGAGCGCCAGCACGCCGGATCCGAACAGCCGCGCGCAGGGGATGTCCTCCTCCAGCGCCGCCAAACGATCGGCGGCGAAGGCCGCATAGCCGCGCATGGTGCCGTCGTTGGTCACATCCACGACCAAGAGCGACAGCGGCCCCTCGCCCCGCACCTGGAGGCTGAAGGTGCCCTGGAATTTCAGCGCTCCCACGAAGGTGGCGGCCAGCACCAGCAGCTCCCCGAGCTGGCGTGCCACCGGAGGCGGGTAGGCGTGGGCGCCGAGCACGTAGCGGACGGTCTCGCACAGCCGCACGAAGCGCCCGCGCACGCTCGCCTGCTCGAGAAGAAAGGGCTGCACCACGTCCCGCTCGCGGCCGCTCACCGCCGCCATGCCGGCCTCACTCCCCAGACGCGAGACACCAGGCGAGGATCGCTTTCTGCACGTGGAGGCGGTTTTCCGCCTCGTCGAACACCACCGATTGGGGCCCGTCGATGACCTCCTCCGCCACCTCCTCGCCCCGATGGGCGGGCAGACAGTGCATGAACAGCGCATGCGGCGCCGCCCGTCCCATCAATCGCGCATCCACCCGATAGGGTTCGAGGAGCGCGCGGCGCCGCACCTCGTCCCGATCGCCCATGGACACCCAGGTGTCGGTGACCACCAGATCCGCATCCCGCACCGCCTCCTCCGGATCGCGGAACAGTGCGATGCGGGCGCCTTCCCCCCGCAGCCGGGCGACCAGTTCCGGGTCCGGTGCGAGCTGCTCCGGACAGGCGAGGTGGAAGCGGAAGCCGAAGCGCTGGGCGGCGTGCATCCAGGACGTGGCGACGTTGTTGGCATCTCCCGACCAGGCCACCAGGCGGCCTTGGATGGAGCCCCGGTGTTCCTCGAAGGTGAGCACGTCCGCCATCACCTGGCAGGGATGGGAGCGGTCGGTGAGCCCGTTGATGACCGGAACCGTCGCGTGGCGCGCGAGTTCCAGGAGCTTGTCGTGGCGGTCGGTGCGGATGACGATGGCCTGCACGTAGCGGGACAACACCCGAGCGGTATCCGCGATGGTCTCGCCGCGGCCGAGCTGCATGTCGCGGGCGTGGAGCACGATGCCGTGTCCCCCGAGCTGTTGGGCGGCGACCTCGAAGGAGACCCGCGTGCGGGTGCTGGGCTTCTCGAAGATCATCGCGATCGCCTTGCCCGCAAGGGCGCGGCAGGGCGCTCCCGCCTTGAGCTCCCGGGCGTGGTCCAGGATCGCCCGCAGCTCCCGGGCCGGGATCCGGTCCAGGTCCAGGAAGTGCCTGGGCCCGTTCATGCCGGCCCCTCCCTGAGCGCCGCCTCGAGCCGCTCGAGAGCGAGGTCGATGTCCTCATCCTCGACCACCAAGGGCGGCAGCAGCCGCAGCACCTGTTCGGCCGCCGGCACCACCAAAAGCCCCTTCTCGCGCAGCCGGGCGGCGAAACGCTGGTGGTCGCCGTGGACCTTGATGCCGAGCATGAGTCCCAGCCCCCGCACCTCCGCCAGCACCGCCGGATAGCGCTCGGCGAGACCGTCCAGCCCTTCCTTGAGCCGGGCGCCCCGCGCCCGCACCCGCTCGAGGAAAGCGGGCTCCAGGACCAGGTCGAGCACCGCGTTGGCCGCGGCACAGGCGAGCGGGTTGCCGCCGAAGGTGGAGCCGTGCACGCCGGGCCCCATCGCCGCCGCCGCATCGGCGGTGGCGAGACAGGCGCCGATGGGAAAACCGCCGCCGAGCCCCTTGGCCAGGGCCATGACATCCGGAGGGGCGTCGAACAACTCATAGGCGAACAGCCGCCCGGTGCGCCCCATGCCGCACTGCACCTCGTCGTAGACCAGCAGCAGCCCATGCCGGTCGCACAGCGCCCTGAGCCCCTGGAGGAATCCCTCCGGCGCCACCCGCACACCGCCCTCCCCCTGTACCGGCTCCACCAGGATGGCGGCGGTGTGGGGACCGATGGCGGCCTCCACCTGGGCCAGGTCGCCGAACGGCACCCGGTCGAACCCGTCCAACAGAGGGGCGAACCCTTCCACCAGACGTTTGCCGCCCGCGGCCGAGATGGTGGCCAGGGTGCGCCCGTGGAAACTCCCCTCGAAGGTGATGATGCGATGCCGCTGCGGCTGGCCCCGGGCCCAGAAATGGCGGCGCACCAGCTTGATGCAGGCCTCCACCGCCTCGGCGCCGGAATTGCACACGAAGACGGTGTCGGCGAAGCTGGCCGCCACCAGCCGCTCCGCCAACCGCTCGAGCGCCGGGATGCGGAACAGGTTGGAGACGTGCCACAGCTTTTCCGCCTGCGCGACCAGGGCGGAGACCAGATGGGGGTGGGCGTGGCCGAGCGAGCAGACGGCGATGCCGGCGGTGAAGTCCAGGTACTTCCGCCCCTCCCGGTCCCAGAGCCAGCATCCAGCGCCGCGCTCGAAGCACAGGTCGATGCGCTGGTAGACCGGAAGCAGCGGGGGAAAGGTGGTCGGTTCGCTCATCATCCTCGCATGCGCATCCGAGAAACCGCGCCGGTGAGCGCGTAGGGCGGACGTCAGCCGTATCACGCTTTGAGCTTGTAGCCGGCCCGCAACAGGCGCAGGGCGAGGAGCCACAGGCCGACGTCGACGAGCGCCAGCACCAGGACGCCGAACCAGATGGCACCGTCGCTGTGCCCCGTCAATGCGTAGCGGAAACTGTCCACCATGTAGAAGAAGGGGTTGAGGTAGAGGAGCGGTCGTGCCGCCTCGGGCAGCTGGGTGACCGAATAGAAGGTGCCGGCGAGAAAGGCCAGGGGGGTGATCAGGAAGTTGGTCACCGCCGCCAGCTGGTCGAACTTGTCCGCCCACAGGCCCGCGATGGTGCCGAGCACCGCCAGAGCGAAGGAGGCGGCGGCGAGGGCGTAGAGTGCGAGCAGCACACTCTGCACCCGCAGCTCGGCGAACGGCAGCACCGTCACCGCCACCGCCGCGCCGACCACGAGGCCGCGCGTCACCCCGCCCATGGCGAAGCCGAACAGGAACTCCCCGGGGCTCAGGGGCGGCATGATGTAGTCGACGATGTTGCCCTGCACCTTGGCGATCACCAGCGAGGAGGAGGTGTTGGCGAAGGCGTTCTGGATCACCGCCATCATCACCAGGCCGGGCGCGAGGAAGTCGAGGAAGGCGAGCTCCCCCACCCGCCGTCCGGAGCCGCCGAGCGCGAAGGCGAAGACGGCGAGGAACAACAGGGTGGTGACCATGGGCGCCACCACCGTCTGCGCCGGCACCTTGGAAAAGCGGCGCACCTCCTTCCAGTAGAGGGTCCAAAGGCCGATCAGATTGAGATCCAACGGGGTGCCGAATCCCCCCTC
>JALSGW010000027.1 GCA_026982585.1 Alphaproteobacteria bacterium
TCATGCCTCCTCCTCGGGCACCACCTCCCAGATCCGGGCGTGCAACGGATCCTCGGGCCTGCGGATGCGCCGAAAGCGCTCGCGGATGCCCTCCTCGGTGAGCTCCCGCTCCACCGCGATCACCGTGTGGATCGGATGGTCGCACAGGCTGCTCGCGAACTCGAGCTCCTGGCGCGCCACCGGAAGCGCCGCCTCGATGTCGGGGGCGCCGTAGCAGGCGACGAAATGCTCGGCCAGCCGCGCCACCAGCCGCTCGAAAAGGTCCGCCTCGATGCTCGCCACGATCGCGAAGGTGGACCAGCCGAAGCTCTCGAGTCCGAGGAATCCCGAGCGGAAGGCCTGCAGGCGCTTGCCGACCAGGGTGGCCTCGCTGTCCTGGGCGAAGGCGAAGGTGCCGGGCACCGCCCACTCGCCGGAGGCGGCGGCCCGCTCGAACACCAGCTCGTCGGTGGCATCGAAGCGGAAGGTCTGGAGCAGTCGCATGGTCGTCACGCCTCCAGCCAGGATCGCACATCGAGCAGGGAGATGGCGCTTCCGCCCACCACGAAGCGCCCGGCCTCGTCCAGGCCCTCCACCCTACCGGCCGCCACCCGCTCCCCGAACCGCACCGTCTGGGTCCGTCCCCGGTTCTCGCAGCGGAGGTTCCACGCCGCCCGGATGGGCGCGAAACCCTCCTCCTCCCAACGCGCGATCCAATGCAGGAAGTATTGGGCGAGGGATTCCACGATCGGCGCGGTCTGCGCCACCTCCACCCCGGCCCCCATCAGGGTGATGCGCTCGGGGTGGACCCCCGGCTCTTCGGGCTCCGCCACATCCGCCTCCAGTGCGAGCACGAGCCAGGGCGGCGGCTGCGAACCCTCCACCTCGGGCCAGCGGCAGCGCAGCCGGGCCAGTTCGAAAATGTCGAAGATGAGCAGGTGCGGGAAGCGGATCTGCAGCGGGAAGGCGGGTGCGGTGTGGGTGCCGAGGGCGTCGCCGGCGGCGAGGGCGAAGACGTGGAACACCTCCAGGGTGGGCAGGAGCGGGCGATCCGGCTCCAAAAGCAGCGCCACCTCGAGCCGGTCGTTGCGTTCGGTCCAGAACAGCACCCCGTCGCCAGGGCGCCGCTCGGCGACCGCACAGGCGTGCGGAAAGGCGGGCCGCTCGCGATCCAGCACCACCAGCTCGTAGGCCGAGGGCACGAAAGGCTTGACCATCGCCCGCCAACCGTTCTTTCCCGAGGCGGCGTCGCCCGATCCGGATTGCCTAGTGGCGAGCTCCAGCGATGTCCAGCCCCCAAAAGGTGTACGGCCCGCTCCCCTTCACCGCCCTCTACGATCCGCGGCATTTCGACACCGCACAGCCGGCCCCGTCCCTCTGGCAGGCGACGGGCGGGCCGGTACCGGTGGCGGTGGATCCGCTTCGGGCGGATGCCCGCGTCGAGGTGGCGGTGATCGGCGCCGGGATCGCCGGACTGTCCACCGCCCTGCATCTGGCCCGGGAGGCCGGTATCGAGGTGCGGGTTCTGGAGGCGGGCTCTGTGGGGTGGGGCGCATCGGGTCGGGCCGCCGGCTTCTGCACTCTCGGCGGAAGCCGCCTCGGTTGGGGCGCGCTCGCCCGGCGCTTCGGCATCGAGGAGGCGCGGCGCAGCTTCGTCCTGCAGCGTCATGCGGTGGCCCTGGTGGCGGAGCTGGCCCGCTTGCATCGCATCGATCTCAAGCGGTCCGGCGAGGGGGAGTATGTGGTGGCGCATCGGCCGGGCCGCATGCGCGAGCTCGCCGAGGAGCGGGCTTTGGTGCGCGATCGGTTCGGGGAGGACTGGCCCCTGTTGTCGCGCGCCGAACTGCGCGCGCGCGGCATCGCGCTCGAGGAGGCGTACGGTGCGCTTTTCATCCCTCACGCCTTCGGCATCCATCCGTTGCGCTACGTGCGCGGCCTCGCCCGGGCCGCCACCGAGCACGGCGTGCGCATCCACGAGCGGTCCCCGGTGGTGGCCTGGGAGCGGCAGCAGGGCTGGCACCGGCTGATCACCCCCGGCGGGTCGCTGTGGGCGCGTCGGGTGGTGGTGGCGGCCACCGGCTACCTTCCGGAGCGGCTGTGGCCGTCGCTCGAGGGACGGGTGTTGCCGGCGCTTTCCTGCGTGCTGGCGACCCGTCCGCTGACCGCCTCCGAGCGGGAGGCGCAGGGCTGGACGGAGCCGGCGCTGGTGGCGGACACCCGCAGGCTGTTGTTCTACATGCGTCTGCTTGGGGACGGGCGGGTGTTGTTCGGCGCAAGGGGCGGTCTGTCGACCTCCCCCACCGCCTTTGAGGAACGCAGGCGGTGGCTGGAGGCGCGCTTTCGCGAGCGCTTTCCGGCCTGGCGGCACGTCGGCATCGAGTTCGCCTGGTGGGGGCTCGTGGCGCTCGCCCGCGACGGATTCGCCCATCTCGCCGAACCGGCGGATCCGCCGGGGGTGACACTGATCGGACCGTTCCACGGCAGCGGACTGGCCATGGCCACCGCGCTCGGCCGGCTTGCCGCCCTGCGCCTCGCCGGCAGGCGCGAGGATCCGCCGCCGCCGGCCTTCCTGTCCCGACCGCTTCCGGCCTTTCCGTTGCCCCGGCTGCGCCTCGCCTATCTCGCGCTCGCTTATCTGGGCTACGGGCTCCGCGACCGCTGGTTGTGATCGGCCGCGGAAGATGCGGCGCTGCCGGTCAGCCGCAGGAACAGGGTTTCGAGATCCGGCTCCACGCTCCTGAGGTCACGGACGAAGAACCCCGCTTCCCGCAGCCGCTCGAGCACCTCGCCGGCGGCGGTGCGGCTCGGGCGGAAGCACACCCGAAGCGTGCCGTCGGGCTCGATCCGGGCGGGAAATCCGGCCAGCTGCTCCGGCACCCGCCGCGGCTGCGGTTCCAGCCACAGCAGCAGTTCCTTCTCATCGAGGCGCCGCATGAGCCGGTGTTTGGCGTCGCAGGCGACGATGCGCCCGCGGTCGAGGATGGCGATGCGGTCGCAGAGCCGCTCCGCCTCCTCGAGATAGTGGGTGGTGAGCACCACCGTGATGCCGCGGGCGTTGAGGTCCTTCATATAGGCCCAGAGCGAACGCCGCAGCTCCACGTCCACGCCGGCGGTGGGTTCGTCCAGCACCACCACCGGCGGGGCGTGGACCAGCGCCTTGGCCACCAGCAGGCGCCGCCGCATGCCGCCGGACAGGGAGCGGGCATATGCGTGCGCCTTGTCCATGAGGCCGAGGGCCTCGAGGAGGTGATCGGTGCGGCGGTCGGCCCTGGGCACGCCGTAGAGCCCGGCCTGGTACTCGAGGGTCTCGCGCGGGGTGAAGAAGGCGTCGAGATTGAGCTCCTGGGGGACGACCCCGATCAGG
Source organism: Alphaproteobacteria bacterium (assembly GCA_026982585.1). GTDB lineage: Bacteria > Pseudomonadota > Alphaproteobacteria > Geminicoccales > Geminicoccaceae > HRBIN39. The sequence goes on from JALSGW010000027.1 coordinate 3,344, forward strand.
CGCCGGGCACGGCGCGGGTTGCGGTCGATGTCGACGCCGAGGATGCGCACCCGCCCTTCGGTCTTTACCACGAGCCCGGCGAGGATATTGATGAGCGTGGACTTGCCGGCGCCGTTCGGTCCGAGCAGCCCGAAAAAGGAACCCCTCGGGATGCGGAGGTCGATGCCGCACAGGGCCTCCTTCGGGGGCGCGCCGCCGGATGGGGCGTAGACCTTGCGCAGCCCCGACACCTCGATGGCGGGGGGCGAGGCGGTGTCCGCATCGGGGATCAGCGCATCGGGCGGCATCGGCGACGGCACGGCGACCATGGCGCGAAGGAGCACAGCTGATGGAGCGTTATCTGCTGGATGGGGAAGAGTTCGCCATCGTCGATTCCCTCTATGTGAGCTGCGATGGCAACGGTGCTGGGGCCCTCGGCCATCCGATCGAATATCTCACCCTCGAGCGCGGCGGCGAGGCGGTGTGCAAGTACTGCGACCGTCACTTCCTGCACCACAGCCATCCGCGCGTCTCCGACGTGCGCGCCCGCGGCGAGCCCGTCGACTCAGGTGGCGATCTCGGTCCCCGAAGCGCCGAGGCGCTCGCACAGGACTCCCAAGTCGCCTAGGGTCCGGAAGCCGCCCGCACACGCGCCCATGACATCTCTCCGCCCGAGGCCGGCAGCAGGCCGATCGGGCGCCACCCGGCGGCCGCGGCGCGGAGCGACCGCCTGCCGGATCTCACTCGGGGGCCCGGGTCTCCACCAGCACCCAGTTGGGATCGCGCGCCCGCACGTCCCGCTCGAAGGTCCACACGTCCACCACCTCTTCCACCTTCGAGGGGTTGCCCTCGAGGAGATGCCCTTGAGCATCCCGCAGGGCGGAGAGCTGTTCGCTCACGAACCGCACCGTGATGCGGGCGACGGTGCCCACCAGCTTGATGTCCACCACCTCCGCTTCGCGGATCGCGACCACCTCGGTGGTGAGCTGATGGCCCTTGGCGGCGCGCTGGTCGATGGCCTGTTCGAACGCCCGATACACCTCATCCGCCAAGAGCCCGCGCAGCGTCTCCTTGTCGCCCTTGGCAAAGGCCTCGATGATCATGCCGAAGGCGGTCTTGGCGCCTTCGAGAAAGTGCCCGAGGTCGAAGGAGGGATCGGCCAGCCGGAGGGAGATGAGACCGGCGCGGACGTCGGCGTTGGCGGGCTCGGCGGCAGACGGCGCGTCCAAGGCCGGCGCCTCGCCCCGCTCCGCTTCCGCCGCCAGCGCGGCGTCCCCCGCCTGGGCCGGTTCGTCGAAGCGGGTCGGCCGGCGACGTTCGTGGCCGGTCCGCCGCCCGAGCACGGTTCCCAGACGATACAGCACGAAGGCCGCGATCATCGCGAAAAACAGGATATCCAGATAGGCGAACCCGGTGGACATGGCCTTCCTGCAGCGTGGGACGGTGGGACACTCGCTGGCGCGGCTGGCCCGAGGGTGTCGTCGCCATCATATAGGGTGGGCACGGCAAAAACAAACGCCATCGGTGATGCGGCCTCGACCCCTGATCCTGCTCGTCCTGATCCCGCTTTTGGAGGTGGCCCTGCTGGTCGCCCTCGGCCGACGCGTCGGGGTGGCGGCGGTGTTGCTCCTCTCGCTCGCCACCGCCGCGATGGGCGTATGGCTGGTGCGGGCGCAGGGACGGGTGGTGCTCGGGGCGCTGATCGCCGCCTTGCGCTCGGGACGCCTGCCCGTGGCCGAGGCCTTCCACGGCGCCGCCCTCGCCGTGGCCGGCGTGGCCCTCTTGGTGCCGGGTCTGTTGAGCGACCTTGCGGGTCTCGTGCTGTTGATTCCGGGCCTGCGCTGGCGGCTCTACCGGTGGATCGCGGAGCGGACCCGTGGGGCCTTGCTGCGGGAGCGGGCGGCTGCCGGCGTGGTGGAGCTCGAGGCGGTGCCGATCGAGGAGGCGGGGGCGCTTGCCGGAGACGAGCGGCGGAGGGAGGGATGATCCTGTTGGTTCGCCATGCCGAATCCGAATGGAACCGGGTCTTTTCGCGCACCCGAATCGATCCCGGGCTGCCCGACCCGCCGCTCACCGCATCGGGACGCAGACAGGCCCAGGCGCTGGCCGAGGAATTGGCCGGCAGCGGACCGCGCCTGATCCTCACAAGCCCCTACAGGCGCGCTCTCGAGACCGCTCGCATCCTGCAACATCGCCTGCGGCTGCCGGTGGAGGTGGAACCCCTCGTGCGCGAGCGTTTCGCCTTTTCCTGCGACGTCGGCACCCGGGCCTCGAGGCTGCGCGAGGAATGGCCGGAGTTCCGCTTCGACGGGCTCGACGAGCGCTGGTGGTCGGCGGAACTCGAGAGCGACGCCAGCGTGGAGAGCCGCTGCCGGGCGTTTTGGGCCAAGCTCGCAGAGGGGGTGTGGCCGCTTCCGCTGGTGGTGGTATCCCACTGGGGATTCCTGCTGGCGTTGACCGGCAAGCGACTCGACAACGGCGCGGTTCTGCGCTTGGAGTGGCCGGGCGCGAACGGCAAGCGGGATGTCGCCGATGAGCGAGGAGCCTGGGAACGGACCCGACAACGCCGCCCTTGAGGGGCAGACGCCGAAGGACCAGCGGGCGGCGCTGCCGGTGATGCGCATTCAGGCGCAATATGTGAAGGACCTGTCCTTCGAGAACCCGAAGGGGCCGGCGGCGTTGGCCCAGGCCCAGGGGCGGCCCCAGATCGAGCTGGAGGTGGATGTCCGCGCCGGCCAGCCGTCCCCGAACGGCCAGCAGGAGATGGTGCTGGAGCTCACCGTCACGGTGAAGGCGGGGGACAGCACCCTGTTTTTGATCCAGCTGGCCTATGCGGCCCTGGTGCTGGTCCAGCACGTCAAGGAGGAGGTGCGCGAGCAGTTCCTTTTGGTGGAATGCCCAAGGCTGCTCTTTCCGTTCGCCCGCAGGATCATCGCCGACCTCGCCCGCGAAGGCGGCTTTCCGCCCCTGTTGATCGAACCCATCGACTTCCTCGCTCTCTACCGCAACCGGCTCGCGCGCAGGCAGAGGCAACAGGCCGCGGCGGACGGGGCCGATTCCCCCGCACCAGAGGCGTGATCGCAGCAAGCGGCAACACACTTCCGAACACGTCCGTGCCGCGCCAAAGCATCCGCGCGGCCCGCGTGCACCGAAGCGAAGGACGGCATCGGGCATCGGCGGGGCCGAAGCCGGAGCCCTTCCGCATGCGGTGCTCCCATCCCCACCATCAGCTCG
>JALSGW010000028.1 GCA_026982585.1 Alphaproteobacteria bacterium
CAACAGCGCCGCCGTCGCGATCATCCGAACCAGCACCCGATCCCACGCGCGGACCGGAACGGACATCTCCGCCATAGGCCCTCTCCCGCGCTCCGGCTGCACGCCCGCGGCCGCAGCCGCATCGAAAGCGCACTGCTACCACAGATTGATTCGAACCGCAAGGTGTTCGCCAGAATAGGAAGCGGCGCGGGGCTCACCCGCCGATGCGGTCGTGGAGCAGCCGGCCGCGCCCGGGCGCCGCCGCCATCAGCCGTTGGGTGTAGGGATGGTTGGGGTCGCGGAAGACCCGGGCGGTGGGGCCTTCCTCCACCACCTCGCCCTGCCACATCACCATCACCCGGTGGCAGATCTGGGCCGCCACCCGCAGGTCGTGGGTGATGAACAGCATCGCGAGTCCGAAGCGACGGCGCACCTCGTCGAGCAGCTCCAGCACCTGGGCCTGCACCGAGACGTCGAGCGCCGAGACCGGCTCGTCCGCCACCAGCACCTTGGGTTCCATGGCGAGCGCCCGGGCGATGCAGATGCGCTGCCGTTGGCCGCCCGAGAACTGGTGCGGATAGCGCTCCAGGGCCTCCGGGGCCAGTCCCACCACCCGCATGAGCTCCCGCGCCCGCCGGAGCGCCTCGGCGCGCGGCACGCCGAAGTTCATCGGCCCTTCGATGATCGACTGGCCCACCGTGCGGCGCGGGTTGAGCGAGCGGTAGGGGTCCTGGAACACGATCTGGATGTGGCGCCGGTGGGGACGCAGCGCGGATGCCCGCAGTTTGGCGAGGTCGACGCCGTCGATCAGGATCTCCCCCGAGCTCGCCTCCACCAGCCTCAGGATGCAGCGCGCCACGGTGGTCTTGCCGGAGCCGGACTCCCCGACGAGCCCCAAGGTCTCGCCCCGGTGGAGGGTGAGGGTGACCGACTTGGCCGCGTGCACCACCCGCCCGCGGGCGAACCAGCCGCTGCGGCCGTAGACCTTGTCCAGCCCGCGCACCAACAGCGCCCGCTCGCGCGGACCGTCCTCGCCCCGGCGCTCGGGCGGCACCAGGCTCGGCACCGCGCCGATCAGCATGCGGGTGTAGGGGTGGCGCGGGCGGTGCAGCACCTCCTCGGCCGGGCCCACCTCCACCACCCGGCCCTCCTGCATCACCACCACCCGGTCGGCGATCTCCGCCACCACCCCGAAGTCGTGGGTGATGAACATCACCCCCGTCCCCCGCCGCCGCTGCAGGTCGCGGATCAGCTCCAGGATCTGCGCCTGGGTGGTGACGTCGAGGGCGGTGGTGGGCTCGTCGGCGATCAGCAGCGCCGGGTCCAGAACCAGCGCCATGGCGATCATCACCCGCTGCCGCTGGCCGCCCGAGAGCTGGTGGGGATAGGCGTGGTAGAGCCGCTCGGGCTCCGGCAGCCGCACGTCCCGCATCACCGCGAGCACCCGCTCGCGCCGCTCCCTGGGCCCGAGATCGGTGTGGATCTCCAGCACCTCGGCGATCTGCTCGCCCACCCGCATGACCGGATTGAGGGCGGTCATGGGCTCCTGGAAGATCATCGCCATCCGCTCGCCCCGAAGCCGCCGCAGTTCCGCCTCCGGCAGGCCCAAAATGGAGCGGCCCAATAAACGCACCTCGCCCCGCACCGGCCTGAGTTCCCGGCGCGGCACCAGGCCCATGACGGTGAAGGCGGTGACCGACTTGCCCGATCCCGACTCGCCCACCACGCACACGATCTCGCCCCGCGCCACGGTGAAGCTCACCCCTTCGATGGCGAAGGGCCGGTCCGCGCCCTTCGGCAGGCTCACCGTGAGGTCCCGGATCTCCAGAACCGGACCCGAGCGCGCGGCGGGGGGCGATTCCGTCATGGCGCCGTTGCCCTCACATCTTGCGGGCGATGCGGGGATCGAGGGTGTCCCTGAGCCCGTCGCCCACGGTATTGACCGCCAACACCGTCAGCGCCAGCGCGACACCCGGAAAGAAGATGATCCAGGGGCTCAGCTGGAAATAGGTGCGGCCCTCGGACATGATGTTGCCCCAGCTCGGGATCTCCGGGGGAATGCCGGCGCCGAGGAAGCCCAGGATGGATTCGGTGAGCATCGCCGAGCCGCTGATGTAGCTCGCCTGCACGATCAGCGGGGCGACGGTGTTGGGCAGCACGTGCCGGATCAGGATCCAGGGCAAGCGCGTTCCGGCCGCGATCGCCGCCTCCACATAGGGCTCCTCCCGCACCGTCAACACCACCGAGCGCACGAGCCGCACCACCCGCGGGATCTCGGGGATGACGATGGCGACGATCACGGTCAGCAGAGTGGCACCGGACAGCGAGATCAGGGCGATGGCGAGCAGGATGCCCGGGATCGCCATCAGCCCGTCCATCACCCGCATCACCACCGCATCCAGCGCCCGCACATAGCCCGCGATCATGCCCAGCACGAGCCCCACCGAAATGGCGATCACCGCCACCGCAAGCCCCACCGCGAGCGAAATGCGGGCGCCGTAGACGACCCGGGCGAGCAGGTCGCGGCCGAGGAAGTCGGTGCCGAAGGGAAAGGCCGCGGAAGGCGGCTTGAGGCGCTGGATGGGGTTGATCGCCATGGGATCGCCGGTGAAGGCGGGGCCGACCAGCGCCACCGCCACCATCACCACCAGCAGCAGACCGCCCCAGAACACGGCGCGGTTGGCGAGCACGAGCCGCCACAGGCTGGGCTCGGGGCGGGCTGCCTCCTCGCCGCCCGCATCGGCCGCCTCGAGGGCGAGATCGCGGTCCCGGGCCATCAGTAACGGATCCTCGGATCAAGGAAGGTGTAGAGCAGGTCCACCACGAGATTGATCAGGATGTAGATGAAGCTGAAGAACAGGATCAGCCCCTGGATGATGGGATAGTCCCGGGCCAGCACCGCATCCAGCACCAGCCGGCCGACGCCCGGGATGTTGTACACGCTCTCGGTCACCACCACCCCGCCGATCAACAGCGCGATGCCGAGCCCGATGACGGTGACGATCGGCACCGCCGCATTGCGCAGGGCATGGCGCACCAGCACCTTGAGCTCGCTCTGGCCCTTGGCGCGCGCGGTGCGCACATAGTCCTCGGCCAGCACCTCCATCACCGCCGCCCGGGTCATGCGCGCGATGAGCGCGATGAAAATCACCGACAGGGTGAGGGTGGGCAGGGTGATGTGCTGGAGAAACGGCACCAGCCCGTCGACGAAGGGGCTCTTGTAGCCCTGCACCGGAAGCCAGCCGAGCCACATCGCCAGCACGTAGATGAAGATGTAGCCGAGCACGAACACCGGCACCGAGAAGCCGGCCACCGAGAACAGCATCACCACCCGATCCAACAGGCTGCCCGCCCGCCAGGCGGCCAGCGTGCCGAGCGGCACCGCCACCAGGATGGCGAAGGTGATGGTGGTGAGCGAGAGCAGCAGGGTGGGCTCGAGCCGCTGGGCGATCAGGGTGGTGACCGGCAGATTGGTGAAAATGGAGGTGCCCAGATCCCCCTGCAGCAGCTGACCGATCCAGCGCGCGAACTGCACCGGGATCGGCTGGTCGAGACCGAGCTGCTCGCGGATGCGGGCCACGTCTTCGGCGGTGGCGTAGTCGCCGGCGATCACCGCCGCCGGATCGCCCGGGGCGAGCCGCAGCATCAGGAACACGAACACCGCCACCACCCCCATCACCGGGACGGTGGCGACAATGCGCATCAGCACATACCGCCACATGGTCCGGTCCGGAAGGGGCGGGGCCCCCGACCCAATCCGTCGGCCGGAGGCCCCTCGGCCCTCAGCTGACGCTGATGTTCCAGAAGAACTGCACCGGCGACTTGATCAGCCCCTCCACGTTGCGCCGGTACGCCACCGGCACGAAGAACTGGCCGAGGTGGCCGGAGGCCGCGATCGCCCACAGCCGCTCCTGCACCTTGGTGGCGTGCAGCTTCTTCTCCTCCGGCGTGGCGGCGAAGGCGAAGGCCTGGCGGTGTTTCTCCAGCGCCTCGTCCGAGGGCCAGCCGAACCAGCCCCGCTCCGGATCGCCGGAGAAGGCGATGGCCATGGGATCGATGACATCAGCACCGATCCACCAGGTGTGGAACATGTTCCACCCGCCCTCCGACACCGGTTCGCGCTTGGCCCGGCGGGAGGTGAGGGTGGACCAGTCCATCGCCTGGACCTCCACCGTCATGCCGATCTGGCGCAGCTTTTCCGCCGTGACCAGCGAGAAGGCGGAGAGGATCGGGATGTCGGTGGGCTGCATCAACACCACCGGCGTGCCGTCGTAGCCCGCCTTGTCCAACGCCGCCCGGGCCTTGTCCACGTCGCCCACCTTCATCACCTCGGCCCCCACCTCGCTCGCATAGGGGGTGCCGCAGGGATAGACCGAATAACAGGTGCGCCAGTACTTGGGGTCGCCGATGGCGGCGGTCATGTAGTCCTCCTGCTTCATCGCCATCAGCGCCGCCCGGCGCACCTCCACCTTGTCGAAGGGCGGATGGAGGTGGTTGAAGCGGGCGAAGCCGATATTGCCGAGGGGGTCGTTGATCTCCACCACCACCTCGGGATTGGCCGAAAGCAGCGGAATGAGGTCGGTGGCCGGACTCTCGAAATAGTCCACCTCGCCCGCGAGCAGGGCGTTCATGGCCGTGGTCTGGTCCGGGAAGTAGATCCACTCCACCCGATCGACCCGGGCCACCTTGCCGCCCGCCGCCGCCGACGGCGGCTCCGGCCGCGGCACATAGTCCTCGAACCGGGTGTAGACCACCCGCGAGCCCGGCACCCACTCGTCCTTCTGGAACACGAAGGGACCGGATCCGACGTATTCGGTGATCTGCTCGAACGGATCGGTGCGCGCCACCCGCTCCGGCATGATGAAGGGCACGTTGGAGGAGATCTTGCCCAGCGCCTCCAGCACCAGCCCGAAGGGGCGGCTCAGGCGCATGACGAAGGTGCGGTCGTCCACCACCTTCATCTCCGCCACCGCCGCGAACAGCTGCTGGCCCATGCCGTCGCGCTTGCCCCAGCGCTCGAGCGAGGCGATGCAGTCGATCGAGCGCACCGGCTCGCCGTCGTGGAACTTGAGACCCTCGCGCAGGCGGAAGGTCCAGGTCAGCCGGTCGTCCGACACATCCCAGCTCTCCACCATCTGCGGCCTGGGCGTGAAGTCCGCATCCATGGCGAAGAGGGTGTCGTAGATCATGTAGCCGTGGTTGCGGGAGATGTAGGCGGTGGTCCAGATGGGATCGAGGTTCTTGAGGTCGGCATGCGGGATCACCCGCAGCACGCGCCGGCCCTGGGCGCGCACATAGGGCGCCGCGAGCCCCACCACCGCCGTCGCCAGGCCTGCGCTCAGCGTCTGCCGCCTCGTCCATCGGATCATGGCCGTGCCCCCTTCCTGATCGTCCTGCTGCCTCCCTCTGCGCCGCGGTTCGCTCCCGGCGCGTGATCGTCCGACCGCTCAGCCCCCGGCGGCTTGCCGCCGCGGCGAGGGTCGGTCACACTGTTACGTGCGGGTGCGGATGAAGGCAAGGGAGAGATCGGCGATGGGGGAACGGCCGCTTTGGCAGTGGAGCGCGGTGGAGCTTTCGGATGCCATCCGCGCCGGCCGGCTTTCCGCCCGCGAGGCGGTGGCGGCGGCGGTGGAGCGCATGCGCGCCCAAAACCCCCGCCTGAATGCCGTGGTGGACGATCTCGGCGAGGCGGCCTTGGCGCGGGCGGAGGCGCTCGATCGGGAACTGCGCCTCAACGGTCCCCTGGGTCCGCTCCACGGCGTGCCGGTCACCGTCAAGGAGAACGTCGACCAGAAGGGGCGACCGACGCCCAACGGGGTGGCGGCCTTCAAGGAGGTGATCGCGCCCGACGATTCGCCGGTGGTGCGCAATCTCGAGCGGGCCGGGGCGGTGGTGATCGGCCGCACCAACACCCCCGAGTTCTCGCTCAGGGCGACCACCGACAATCCCCTGCACGGGCGCACCCTCAACCCCTGGCACCCGGAGCTGTCGCCGGGCGGCTCCTCGGGCGGCGCCTCGGCGGCGGTGATGGCGGGCATGGGGGCGATCGCCCACGGCAACGACATCGCCGGCTCGCTCCGCTATCCCGCCCTCGCCACCGGCGCTGCCACCGTCAAGCCCGGCCTCGGGCGGGTGCCCGCCTACAATCCCTCGGCCAAGGTGGAACGCGGCCTTCTGGCCCAGATCATGTCGGTGCAGGGGGTGATCGCCCGCGAGGTGCGGGACGTGCGCCTCGCCATGGAGGCGCTGATCGCCTGGGATCCCCGGGATCCCTGGATGGTGGCGATGCCCCTCGAGGGACCGCGGCCCGAGCCGCCGATCCGGGTCGCGTTCACCCAAAACCCGTTCGAGTTCACCCTCCATCCGGCGGTGGAGCGGGCGCTGCTGCGGGCCCGCGACGCGCTCGGCGACGCCGGCTATCTGGTGGAGGAGGCGGAGCCGCCGGATGTGCGCGAGGTCGGGCGGGAGGCGCTGCGCTGTCTGTTGGGCGAGGTGCGGGTGCTGATGGAGCCGGACATCCGCCGCTACGGCA
>JALSGW010000029.1 GCA_026982585.1 Alphaproteobacteria bacterium
TGCTGCCGCCTCCAACACCTCTTCCCGGGCAGCGAGATCGCGGCTTCCCAACAGCGCCACATCGCAGCCGGCCGCAAGACTCATGCGTGTGCGCTCCGCGAGCGGCCCCGCGAGCGCGCCCATGGCGAGATCGTCCGAGAGCAGGATGCCGCGAAAGCCGATCTCTCCGCGGATCACCGTGTGGATCACCCGGGAGGAGAGGGTCGCCGGCCGGTCGGGATCGAGGTCGGTATAGCGGATGTGGGCGGTCATGCCGAAGGGAATGCGACGCAGGCGACGGAAGGGGAGGAAGTCATGCGTGCGGAGCTCCTGAAGCGGGCTTTGGACCTGCGGCAGCGCGTGGTGACTGTCCACGGCCGCGCGCCCGTGTCCGGGCAGGTGCTTGATGGTGGGCGCGATCCCCGCGCGCATCAAGGTGCGGGCGAAGCGGCCCGCGAGCCGGGCCGCCGCCTCGGGATCGGAGGAGAAGGCGCGGTCGCCGATCACCTGTGAGCTTCCCGGAGCCGGCAGGTCCACAACCGGTGCCAGGGCCACATCCACACCCGCCTCGACCAGCATGGCCGCCGCGGCCTCGGCGAGGGCGGCACTGGCGGCCAGGGCCCGCCGCGGATCCCGCTCCCACAGGCGGCCCAACGCCGCCGCAGGCGGCAGCGGCGGCCAGGCCGGCGGCCCCAGCCGCTGCACCCGACCTCCCTCCTGATCGACAAAACACGGGGTGGGGCGGCCGGGGTATAACGCCTTGAGTTCGCTCACCAGCCGGCGGAGCTGCTCGGGGTCCCGGCAGTTCTCCCGGAACAGCACGAAACCCAAGGGAGGACAGCGCCGAAACAGGGCCCGCTCCTCGGCCGCGAGGGCTGCTCCCGCAACCGCCACCACCGCCGCCCGCACCCGGCTCACCGAGGCGTTCCCACCACGAAACAGTCGCCGCCCGCGCGCCGGATTTCCGCGCAGGCCGCCTCCGCCTCACCGCGGCTCGCGAAGTCGCCGAAGCGCAGCCGGTACAGCACCCGACCCTGTCGCTCGAGCCGCTCGATGGTGGGACTCTTGCCGGCCACCACCTCGGGGTGTCGGCGGCGCAGATCGGCCCACAGCTCCTCCGCCCGCGCGCGGGTACTCAGCGCCCCGAGCTGTACGCGGAACACCAGGCGGGGAAGCCGCGGCAGCTCCACCTCAGGCACGGGCGCAGCCCGTACCTCGGCTTCCTGCTCGGCCGCGGGCGAGGGAACGGGGGCAGGTTCCTCCAAAGGCTCCGCCTGGCGCTCGCGGGCCGGCGGACGCGGTACGCCCGGAAGCGGCGTCGGCGCCCCCGCCTCGGCAAGTGGGCGAGCGGTCGGCGAGGCGGCAGGCTCCGGCTCCGGACCCGCCGCCGGCACGATCCGGCCGAGCAGCTCCTCTTCCTGTTCGGGGCTCAGCGCCAGCTCCCGAGGTGCCGCCTCCGGTGCTTCGCCGTCCTGCTCCCGTTCCGGTCCCTGGGCGAGCTCCCGAGGTGCCGCTTCCGGTTCCTCACCCTCCGCTTGCGGAAGGGCTGCGGGCGGCTCCTCGGCCGGCGGCGGCAGGAGTTCGGAGAGCGGGCGCACCTCGGGCTCCTCGGCGCGGAGGATGCGTTCCACCCGCGCCGCCACCGCCTCTTCCTCACGCGCCGGAAGCGGTTCCTCGACGAGCGGCAGGCCGCCCGGATCCTCGGGCTTGACCCGGTAGGGACCGGCCGGCGCGGCGATCAGCGGCAGCTCGGAATCCCGGAGGATTCCGTAGCGGTCGTAGAGGTACCAGAGCCCGCCCGCGAACAGGCCCAGCACCAGACCCGCGAACAGGGAGGCGAGAAGCCGCGCCATGGCACCGGAGCCTCGCGGATCCCCGCTGGCCGCGCTGTCGGGGCCCTTCGGGGGATCTCCGCGCGGATCCTGCACCACCGACACCTCCTTGCACCGCGTTCATTGCAATTCGGTGACGGGCTCCACCCCCATGATGCGCAGGCCGCGGGCGATCACCTGACGCACCGCCGCGAGCATGGCAAGCCGCGCAAGCGTCACCTGCGGTCGCTCGGGAATCACGAACCGCAGGGCATCGTCTTCCTTACCGCGCGTCCAGAGAGCATGCAAGGCGCCCGCGAGATCGTGCAGGTAGAAAGCGATGCGATGGGGTTCGAAGTGGCGGGCCGCTCCCACCACCACCCGCGGCCAGTGCGCCATGGTCCGCACCAGGGCGAGTTCGCCCGGGTCCCGGAGTTGGTCGAGCGGCGCCGCGATGAGGCGGCGGCGGTCGGTGGGCATTCCCGCCTCCTCGGCGTGGCGGAACACCGAGCAGATGCGGGCATGCGCGTACTGGACGTAGAAGACGGGGTTGTCGCGCGACTGCTCCACCGCCTTTTCGAGGTCGAAGTCGAGGGGGGCGTCGTTTTTGCGGGTCAGCATCATGAAGCGGAACACGTCCCTTCCCACCTGCTCCAGCACGTCCCGCAGCCACAGCACCGAACCCGCGCGCTTGGACAGCCGAAGCGGCTGGCCGCCCCGGTAGAGGTGGACCATCTGGCACAGTTTCACCACCAGCCGCGCCTTTCCCCCGGTGAGCGCGGCGACCGCCGCCTCCATGCGCTTGACGTAGCCGCCGTGGTCGGCGCCCCACACGTCGACCAGCAGCGGCGCGCCGCGGCGGAACTTGTCGTAGTGGTAGGCGAGGTCGGCGGCGAAATAGGTCCAGGCGCCGTTGGCCCGCTTGAGCGGGCGGTCGCTGTCGTCGCCGAAAGCGCTGGCCCGGAACAGCAGCTGCGGGTTCGGCTCCCAGTCCTCCACCGGCTTGCCCTTGGGCGGAGGCAGGGTGCCGACATAGACGTGGCCCTGTTCCTCGAGCCGCCGCACCGCTTCCTCGATCCGCCCCTCCTGGATCAGCCGCCGCTCCGAGGTGAAGACGTCGAAGCGCACCCCGAGGGCGGCGAGATCCTCCCGGATGCGGGCCATCATGGCCTCGCTGCCGGCCCGCGCGAAGCGCTCCCGCCAGGCCTCCTCCGGCTGGCCGAGCCACACCGGACCGTCCTCCTCGGCGATCCGGCGCGCCACCGGAATCAGTTCCGGATAGGGATAGGCGTCGGGCGGCAGCGGGCCGGGGTCGTCGCCGAGGATCTCCCGGTAGCGGTGGAAAAGGGAGCGGGCCAGCACCTCCACCTGTCCGCCGCCGTCGTTGATGTAGTATTCCCGCACCACCCGGTAGCCGGCGAAGGCCAGGAGGTTGGCGAGCGCGTCCCCGTAGACGGTGCCGCGCCCGTGGCCGACGTGCAAAGGCCCGGTGGGATTGGCCGAACAATACTCGCAGTTGACCGTGATCCCGGCGCCGAGATCGGTGCGCCCGTAGTCCTCCCCCTGTTCGAGGACGCAGCGGATCTGCTCCAGCCACACCGCATCCTCGAGCCGTAGGTTGACGAAACCGGGTGCGGTGGCGCGCGCTTCCCGCACGCCGGGCGCACCGCCAAGCTCGCGGGCCAAATCCTCGGCCAGCTCCATCGGCCGGCGCCGGGCCGTGCGGGCCAGCACGAGCGCGGCGTTGGTGGCCATGTGGCCGTGGTCGGGATCGCGCGGCGGCTCCACCGTCACCCGCCCGAGGTCGAGATCCGGCGGCAGCTGCCCGGCTTCGGCGAGGCGAGCGATGGCCCCCCGCACCTCCTCCAACATCCGATCGAACAGGTTCATGAGGGATACCGCGTCAGCTTGAACAGGCTTTCGTGCTCGTTGAGCGCGTAGCGGTCGGTCATGCCGGCGATGTAGTCGCCCACCGCCTGCGCCAGCGCCCGCACCCCGCCCCCGCCGGCGCGCCGGCGCCAGCTCTCCGGCAGGCACTCTGGGCTTTCCATCAGGGCCTGGAACAGTTCCCGCACGACGCGCTGCGCCTTGCGCGTCATGCGCGCCACCTTGTAGTGGCAATACACCCGCTCGCGCAAGAAGGAGCGAAGCTCGCCGAGCCGCTCCCCGACGTCCTCGGAGAAGGCGACAAGCGGCCCCCCGGCGGCGCGCGCCTCCTCCGGCGAGCGGGGAGCGACGCGGGCCAGCCGCCGCCGGCTCTCGGCGAGGAGATCCCGCACCAGAACGTCGATCAGCCGCCGCACCAGCTCGTGGGCGAAGCGCTCGCGCGGCAGTGCGCCGAAGCGCCGCTCCACCTCCCGCACCAGGGGGCCGGCCAGCGCCAGCTCGCGGAGTTCGGCGGGAGCGATGAAGCCGGCGCGGATGCCGTCGTCCACATCGTGGCCGGAGTAGGCGATATCGTCACAGACGGCCGCCACCTGGGCCTCGAGATGGGCCTGCTGGCCGAGGTTCATGCGCGATGCGAGGGGATGGGCGGCGATCGGCTCGGGCCACGGCTCGTCGAGCGGACCGTTGTGCTTGACCACCCCCTCGAGGGTCTCGGCGGTGAGGTTGAGCCCGTCGAAGGCCGCATAGCGGCATTCGAGGGCGGTGAGAATGCGGAAGGTCTGGAGGTTGTGATCGAAGCCGCCGTAAGGTTTGAGCACCTCGGCGAGGGCCTCCTCGCCGGCGTGACCGAAGGGGGGATGGCCGAGATCGTGGGCAAGCGCGATCGCCTCGCCCAGATCCTCGTTGAGTCCCAGGGCCCGGCACACGGTGCGGGTGATCTGGGCCACTTCGAGACTGTGGGTGAGACGGGTGCGGAAATGATCGCCCTCGAAGTTGACGAACACCTGGGTCTTGTACATGAGCCGGCGGAAGGCGGTGCTGTGCAGGATGCGGTCGCGGTCGCGCTGATGGGGGTTGCGCAGCTCGTCCTCCGGCTCCCGGATCAGGCGCCCGAGGCTGTGTTGCGGGGCAAGCGCATAGCATGCAAGGGACATCGAGGCGGCCGCCGAGCTCGGGGCGCTTTGACAATAGCGCAAAGCCCCATACATTCCAGTTGCCAGCCGATGGCGGAGGGCCGGGCGATGGATGCCAGCGCCCCGTTGAAGGTGAGCGAACGCGCCGCGCGCCGCATCCGCGAGATCGTGGCGCGGGAAGGCCGTCCCGGGCTGTTCCTCAGGCTTTCCGTGGAAGGGGGCGGCTGCTCGGGCTTCCAGTACCGCTTCGATCTCGACGACCGGCGCGAGGCCGAGGACGTGGTGATCGAGCAGGACGGGGCGGTGGTGGTGATCGACGGCATGTCGCTCATGTTCCTGATCGGCGCCGAGCTGGACTTCGTGGAGGACCTCACCGGCGCCTACTTCCGGGTCCACAATCCCAATGCCACCGCCTCCTGCGGCTGCGGCAACTCCTTCGCGGTGTGAGCGCCGTGCCGCCGCCGGCGCCGCAGCGGGGTGCGGCCTGACGGCCCGGCGGAGACCGCATCCTTGGAGGTCGCCGCACTCACCCAGCTGCTGATTCTCATCGCCGCCGCTCTAGTGACGGTGTCCGCGGCGGTGCGCCTGGGGCTCGGCTCCATCGTCGGCTATCTCGCGGCCGGCGTGCTGGTGGGGCCGCACGGGCTCGGCCTCGTCGCGGAGAGCGAGCTGCTCCGGGTGCTGGCCGAGTTCGGGGTGGTGTTCCTCCTGTTCGCGCTCGGCCTCGATCTGCCGCTCGCCCGTCTGCGCGCCATCGCCGGCCGCGCGCTCGCCCTGGGCATCGCCCAGATCCTGCTCACCTCCGCCGGGGCCACCGGAGCTGCCTGGCTGCTCGGCCTCGCCCCGGCGGCGGCGCTCGCGGTGGGCATGGGTCTCGCGCTCTCCTCCACCGCGGTGGTGCTGCGCTCGCTGAGCGAACGGCGGCTCTTGCACAGCCGCATCGGCCGTATCGGTTTCGCGGTGCTGCTGCTCCAGGACCTGGCGGTGGCCCCCATGCTGCTCGTGGTGCTGGCTGTGGGCGGGCGCGGCACCCTCGGCCTGGACCTGCTCCGCACCCTGTTCGCCGGTCTTTTGTTCGTGGGCGCCGCGTGGGCGCTCGGGCCGAGGCTGCTCGCCGGACTCTACCGGCGCATCCACGCCTTGCGGCTCGATGAGCTCAAGGTGGCGCTGAGCCTGCTGGTGGCGGTGGGATTCGCCTGGCTCGCCGAACTCGCCGGCCTGTCTTTGGCCTTCGGCGGGCTCATGGCGGGGATGCTCCTCGCCGATACCGCCTATCGCCATCAGGTGGCGGCCGACATCCGGCCCTTCCGCGGCCTGTTGGTGGGGCTGTTCTTCCTCACCGTGGGCATGACGGTGGAGGTGGTGCGCCCGGCCTTGGACTGGGCGCTCGTCGTGCTGGTGGCGGCGGCGCTCTATGCCGCCAAGGGGTTGTTCCTCGCCGCCCTGGCCCGGGCGCTGGGCTTCGGCTGGCGGCCGGCCCTGATGCTCGGCCTGTTGCTCGGCCAGGGCGGGGAGTTCGCCTTCGTGTTGTGGAGCGCGGCCTCCGCATCCGGGGTGCTGCCCCAAGAGGTGACGGATCTGCTCGGGCCTGCGGTGGTGGTGACCATGATGCTCACGCCCATCGCCATGCGCTGGGTGGACGCGGAACCGGCGGCCGCCGCTCCGGTGCCGTCGGTCGGACAGGCGGTTTCGGGA
>JALSGW010000030.1 GCA_026982585.1 Alphaproteobacteria bacterium
CGTTTGCGGCCGTTTTTCCTTAGCGGCGGCCTTCTCCGCCGTAAACCCCACGCGCCTCCAGGGATCCGATGGGCGCGCGGGCCGGGGCCGACGCCGGCCCCGGCCTGGCCACAGGGCTTGCGCGTTCGACGATCAGTCGTGGAACCGAAAGCGCGGGCGACGCCGCGGGCGCGGAGGACGATACGGCCACGCACGCGCCTCCTTGGGCTTGGCGGTGGCCAGCACCGCCACCCCGGCAGCGGCCAGCCCCGCCTTCGCCGCCTCCACGAGAAACGCACGCCTGTCGGGGGAAGCCGTCTTGGACGTCCGATCGCCCTTCATCACCACTCCTCCATGCGACCGAAGACGTCCGTTCAACTATACAGACAGACTTCCCCCGTCATAGTTAATCACAAGTCAACCGTACCGGAGTGTGTGACGATCCGAACCGGGGCTCATACGGTTCCCGAGTCTCAACTGGTGGGCATGCCCGGCGGTCCGTAGGGCACCGCCTTGGCGCGCTTGGGCTTCGCGGTCGCGAGCACCGCCACCCCGGCCGCAGCCAGTCCGGTCTTGGCCGCTCGCACCAGAAAGGCCCGCCGGGCGCGGCCGACATCCTGCTCCCGTGCCTCCCGATCATGATGTCGGGCCATCTCGATCTCCCTTCCTCATCGGTCGAAAGAGCCACATCTCTATCCGAAATCGGGAGCTCGGTCAACGAAGATTTTGATTGATGTTTGCAAGGATGTCGAAGAATATTTCAACCACGAGTGGTTCAACCATGAACGCGGAGAGGATCCTCTCGCGTTCTCGATTCGCTCCCCGTTTCGGATGCCCGCGGCCGTTTCCGCGGCCGCGACCGGCGCGCCGATGGGCCGGCGGGACGGTGCGCCTCGGGCAGATGACGAGGTCAGGGCGGGCAGCGGTTCAATCGGCGGTGGTCGGGGGATAGGGTGGCTTGTGCAGGCCCTTGGGCGAGAGGGTGAACACCTCCACCCCTTCCTCGGTCACACCGACGGTGTGTTCGAACTGGGCGGAGAGGGAGCGGTCGCGGGTAACAGCCGTCCAGCCGTCGGCCAGCACTTTCACCGCCGGCCGGCCGGCGTTGATCATGGGTTCGATGGTGAAGATCATCCCCGGCCGGAGCACCAACCCTTCGCCGGGGCGACCGAAGTGACGGACCTCGGGCGGCTGGTGGAAGGTTTGGCCGATGCCGTGGCCGACGAACTCCCGCACCACCGAAAATCGGTTGGATTCCGCGACCCGCTGGATGGCGTGGCCGACGTCGCCCAGGGTGGCGCCGGGGCGCACCGCCCGGATACCCGCCCACATGGCCTCGAAGGTCACCTCCACGAGCCGGCGCGCCTTCACCGGTATGCGCTCGCCGGCGAAGTACATGCGGCTCGTATCCCCGTACCAGCCGTCCAGGATGACGGTGACGTCGATGTTGAGAATGTCTCCATCGCGCAGGATTTTGTCGTCGCTCGGGATCCCGTGGTTGACCACGTGGTTCACCGAAATACAGCAGCTCTTGGGGTAGCCGCGATAGCCCAAGGTGGCCGAGCGGGCGCCATGGTCGGCGATAAAGGCCGCGATCAACCGGTCCAGCTCGCCGGTGGAGATGCCGGGGCGCACGAAGGGGGTGATATAGTCCAGGGTCATGGCCGCGAGCTGACCGGCCCGGCGCATGGCCGCAAACTCCTCGGGACCGAACAGGGGCACCGGTCGCCCCGTGCCGTCCCGGTCGATGATGGTCTCGCTCTTCTTCATCGATCCGTCGTCGACTCCTGCGGCGGTGCGGCGAGATCCAACAGGCGCCCCTCGAACAGCGGCTCGCCCCGCCACAACCGCAGAATGTTCTCCACACACACCGCCGCCATACGGCGGATCGCGTCCTCGCTCAGCCCGGCCACATGAGGTGTGAGCAGCACCCGGTCCATGGCCAGAAGCGGCGATCCCAGGGGCGGCTCGGACGCGAATACGTCGAGTGCGGCACCCGCAAGCCGCCCCGCCTTGAGCGCCGCGACCAGCGCCTCCTCGTCCACCAGCCCGCCCCGGGCGGTGTTGATCAAATAGGCGGTGGGCTTCATCCAGGAAAGGCGTTTGGCGTCGATCAAGCGCGCGGTCTCCGGGGTCAGGGGCGTGTGCAGGGAGACGAAGTCCGCCTCCCGCAGGAGTTGGTCGAGGGGGACCAGCTCGCAGCCGAGCCGGGACACCGTACCCGCCTCCACCGCCGGATCGCTGACCAGGATGCGCATGGCAAAGGCCTTGCACCGCTTGGCGAGGGCGCGGCCGATCCGGCCGAAGCCGATGATCCCCACAGTGTGGCCGAACAGACCGGGGTGTCCCGACCGGGACCACGCGCCAGCCCGCACCACGGCGTCGTAGGCCGGCAGCTGATGGGCCAGCGCCGCCATCAGGGCGAAGGCGTGGTCGGCCACCGCCTCGTGGTTGGTGCCGAAGGCCATGGCCACCTGCACCCCATGGCGCCGGGCGGCGGCCAGGTCGATGGCGTCAAATCCGACCCCGAAACGGGCGATGATGCGGAGCTGCGGTGCGCGGGCGAACACCTGCTCGGTGTAGGGTTCCATGCCGGCCACGGTGGCGACCACCCCGTCCAGGCGGGCGATCAACTCCTCTTCGCTCAGATTGCGGCCGAGGTCGTTGAACAAGAGTTGGAAACCGGCCTCCTCGAGCGGGCGCAGGAGCTCCCGGCGCTCGGCCAGGATCGGCACCGCCACCAGCACCCGGCGCGCCCCGTTCCGCGCCGCGATGGGGACGAACCCGCGGCGACTGCGGGCACGCAGAAGCGGCTCAAGCCCGGCCTCGAAATCCCGCCACAGCGGTTGTTCCATGAATGTCCGCAGCGCCGCCTCGTCCTCCGCCACGATGCGCAGCACGAAACGGGCATCCCGCTCCACGGATGCGAGCACCTCCACCACCACCCCGCGCTGCCGCCCGCCGAGGCGGCGGGCATGGGTGTCGAGATAGGCGCGCAGACGCTCCGCCTCCCCGGGCGCCGGCTCCAACTCCTCGATCACCACCCGGACCACCGGCCTCTCCCCCAAGCCGCATCGCACCTGAGCCATCCAGCACCTAGCCCGTCCGCCGCACCCCGACAAGCGCATCCCATCAGCGGATGGGACGGTTGGCACGAGGCCGGCTTTGCGACATGTTGCGGACGGCCCCGGGCCGGGGGCGCTGCCGGGCGGAGTGAAGGGAGGAGGCGATGTGGGTTGCGCCGCTGCTTCGTCGCTTGATCCGTTACGGCCGACTGACGGTGATCGACGCGCAAGGCCGGATCCACCGTTTCGTCGGGCAAGGCGGGCCCGAGGTTTTGATCCGCATCCACGATACGGCCCTCGAACGACGCCTCCTCTTCCAGGCCGACCTCGCCCTCGGCGAAGGCTACACCGAGGGCCGCCTCACGGTGGAAGAGGGATCGCTGTATGATCTGCTCGACCTGCTCGGCCGCAACTACCAGCTCGCCCGCCAGCGCGGACCCTTGCGCTGGCTCAACCGCATCGAGCGCGCCTTTCGCCGGCTCTACCAGATCAACCCCAAGGAGCGGGCGCGGCGCAACGTGGCCCATCACTACGACCTCAACGGCGAACTCTACCGCCTCTTCCTGGACCAGGACCGGCAGTACTCCTGCGCCTATTTCGAGCATCCCGAGGCGGACATCGACGAAGCGCAGCGGGCCAAAAAGCGACACATCGCGGCCAAGCTGCTGCTCGAGCCGGGCATGCGGGTGCTGGACATCGGCTGCGGCTTCGGCGGCCTGGCCCTCGACCTCGCCCGCCGCTTCGACGTCGAGGTGGTGGGGATCACGCTGTCCCGCGAACAGGTGGAGGAGGCCCGGAGACGGGCGCGGGAGGAGGGGCTTTCGGATCGCGTCACCTTCCTGTTCGAGGACTACCGCAGCCATCGCGGTGTGTACGACCGCATCGTGTCGGTGGGCATGTTCGAGCATGTGGGGGTGAACCACTACCGCACCTTCTTCCGCACCCTCGCCGAGCTCCTGAGCCCGCGCGGCGTGGCCCTGTTGCATTCCATCGGCCGCATGGCCGGGCCGGGTTCGACCAGCCCCTGGATCCGCAAATACATCTTCCCGGGCGGCTATATCCCGGCCCTCTCGGAGGTGATGCCGGTCGTGGAATCGAGCGGCCTTTGGGTCACCGATCTCGAGATCCTGCGTCTCCACTACGCCTTCACCCTGCGTCGCTGGCGGGAGCGCTTCCTCGCCAACCGCCAGCGGGTGCGGGAGCTCTACGACGAACGTTTCTGCCGGATGTGGGAGTATTATCTGGTGGCGAGCGAGATCTTCTTCCGGCGGCTGGACGGCATGGTGTTCCAGCTCCAGCTCGCCAAGGAACGCGATCTCGTACCGCTCACCCGCGACTACATCTACGAGGCGGAGCACAGACTGCGCGCACAGGTGGCCCATGCCGCCGCCTGACACCCTGGACCGTCCGGGTCCTCTTCCCCTCGCCGTGCACAGCCTGGGCGACGGGCCGCCGGTGCTGTTCCTGCACGGTCTGTTCGGATCCGGCCGCATCTGGCGCAGCCTCGCCGCGCAGCTCGCGTCCGAGTGGCGCTGCCTGCTCGTGGACTTGCGCGGCCACGGCTCGTCTCCCAAGCTTCCCCCGCTCACCTATCCCGCCATGGCGGAGGACCTGTGTGCCTTGCTCGACCGGGAGGGCCTCGCCGAGGCCGCCCTGGTGGGCCACAGCATGGGCGGCAAGGTGGCGATGACGCTGGCCCTCGCCCATCCCGAGCGGGTGCCCCGGCTCGCGGTGCTGGACATCGCGCCGGTCGCCTATGCGCCGGAGCGGCTCGCCCCCATTGTCGATGCCCTGCGTGCGCTGAAGCTGGACGGCATTCGTCGGCGGGCGGACGCCGACCGGCAGCTCGCTGCGGCGATCCCCGATCCGGCGGTGCGCGGCTTTCTCCTCACCAACCTCCAGATCGGCCCGGAGGGCGCGCGGTGGCGGCTGGATCTCGCCCTGATCCGCGAGTTTCTGCCGGAGCTGTCCGGCTTTCCGGAGGAAATCCTGGCCTCGGCCCGCTATTCGGGACCGGCCCTGTTCCTGCACGGCGCGCGGTCGGACTATGTGCGCGACGCGCATCGAGCGGCCATCCTGGGGCGGTTCCCCCGCGCCCGGCTGGAGCAGGTCCCTGGTGCCGGGCATTGGCTGCATTGGGAACGCCCGAGACAGGTGGTGGAACGTCTGCGACGCTTTCTCAACGAGCCCGACCACGGTTGACGCTCCCTCCACCGCCTCCTATGTGGGCGGGGGTCGCGCCCGACCTCCCGGGCGCGCACGGGTGCTGCCAACGGCGGGGATTGAGCTCATGGCGCGACGCTGTCCCATCACCGGCAAGGCGACGTCGGTGGGCAACCATGTGAGCCACGCCAACAACCGCACCAAACGGCGCTTCTACCCCAACCTCCAGGAACGGCGCCTCTACAGCGAGCTGCTCGGGAGGAAGGTCCGTCTGCGGCTCACCACGAGCGCGATCCGGACCCTGGACAAATACGGCGGCATCGACGGTTATCTGCTGAAGACCCCGGACCGCAGGCTCGATCCCGAACTGGTGCGGCTCAAGGCCCAGATCGTGAAGGCCCGCCGCGCACAGGAGACGAACGAGGCGTCGAGCGAGGGCTGACGCTGCCCGCGGGCTCGGGCTCGTGCGGATCGCCCGAAACGGTCCCGAAGCGGGGACATTTCCACCCATCCCGTACGGGCACCTCGTCTGCCGCGGTGCGGATCGGCCGGCGGCGTTGCGGCCCGCGTGGCCGGGGCGAGCTGAACCCTGCCGGCGATGATCGGCGCCGAGCTGCTCGCGCCTACGGCCCTGGCCGCCCTGGGGGCAGCGGCGCTGGCGTTGTCGGCCCGGCTTCTCGAGGCGGCCCTGGCCGAGGGGGATGGAAGCGGCGGGCTGAGGGCGCGGCTCGCCTCGGCAACGGTACCCTTGAGCCTCGCCTGGCTCGGCGCCCTCGCAGCACCCTTCACGAGCCGGGCGGAATGGCGACTGGAGCTGTGGACCAGCCTCGTCCTCGCGCTGGGGCTCGCGGTGCTCATCGGCCATCTGCGCCTGAGCGGAAGCGGGCTGCGTCTTCGCACCCTCGTGCTGCTGCGGGGCCGGCACGAACATCACGGACTGCCCCTGGACCGGCTGCGGCCGCAGGCGCGCCTGCTGGGGCTCGCGGCGGCGTTCGCGGGCGCTGCGGCCCTGGCCGCGGCCGGGCGCGCGGACGCGCTCGAGCTGGCGGCGGCGGCGGTCGCCCTGTCCTGGGTGCTCCCGCCCGGTCGGTGGGAACCGCTGGGGCTTTGCGCTGCGGTGGCCTCCGTCGCGGCCGGAGGGGAGTTGTCGGCCAACCTCTTCGCGCTTCCGATCGGGCCCGGAGAGTGGGTGCTCATGGGGGCGGCTGCGGCCGTGGTGCTTGTCTTTCCCCGAAGAAGGGAGCCGGAGTAGACCGTGTCGCCGGCGCTCGCCATCC
>JALSGW010000031.1 GCA_026982585.1 Alphaproteobacteria bacterium
CGCCCGCCGCGCCGCCTCCAGCACACAGAGGATGAGCACGGCCGCCACCGCATATTGGAGCCACCCCTCGAGGATGCCGTACTGCTCGTCCAGCCGCTCCCGGCTCCAGACCACATACAGGCTCGCAGCAAGCCCGAGGCCGCCCACCACCCAGCCGAACCATCGCCCGGCCGGGCGCGGCTGCGGCGCGAACAGGAAGATCCACGGCAACAGCAGGGCGAGATGGAGCGGCCGGCTCACCAGATTGGGGATCAGGCTCGCGAAGGCGAGCCAGAGGTGGTAACCGACCGTGAGCGCGGCGAAGCCGAGCTCCGCCGCGCGCCACAGCCTGGACCCGGCCACCGCGTCTAGCGGAGGTTGTCCGGAAGCGCGACCCCCGCCTCCTCATAGTAGCGCCGCGCACCCGGATGGAGCGGCGCGCCCAGGGTCGCGAGATCGGCGAGGGTCACCCCCTGCCACCAGGGACCCGTCTCTGCCATCGCCTGTTTGGATTCCCAGTAGAGCCGGGTCAGCGCGTAGGCGGCCTCCTCGTCCATGCGGGTGGTGGTGTAGGCCCCCACCGGCAGGGAGGTGGTGAGGATCGGCTCCTGTTGGCCGGGATAGGTGCCGGCCGGGATGACGATGGCGGTGCGGCCGGTGCGGGCGACCTGCTCCTCGCTCATGCTGAGCACCCGCACCCCCACGCTGGCGGCCGCTTCCACCACGTTGGGCGCCGGCCAGGAGCCTGCGGTGGCGAAACCGTCGATGCGACCGTCCTTGAGCGCCGGCACGGCGTTGCTGAGCTCGGCCTCGATCAACCGCACGTCCGCAACACCGAACAATTCCAGGGTGCGTCTCGCCTCCCGGGCGCCGAAGCTGCCCTTGCCGATCAGGAAGGTCTTGCCGGCGAGATCGGCGAAGTCGCCGATGCCGCGATCCGCGCGCACCACGAAATGCATGGTGAGTGCCGGGATCGGGAACAGCGAGCGGATGTCCTCATAGGAGGGATCCTTGGGTGCGAAGGGCTTCTTGCCCGCCACCGCGCGGCGGATCAGCCCGGGCGGGCTCGTGAACACGTAGTTGCCGGGCCGGCGCGCCGCCTCCTTGACGTTCTGCACCGAGCCCTGGCTTTCCTCTATGGTGATCTGCAGGGATCCCTGCGAGGCCCTCCGGACCGCCTCGGCCAGCTGGACCGCCATCTGATAGTAGGAGGTACCGGCCTTGGCCGACTTGTAGGTGATGCGCGTCTGGGCATGAGCCATACCCGCCGCCAGCAACACCACCAGGGCCAGGGACACCCAGCTCATCCGCCTCAGGACTGTCATGCGCTTCCCTCCCGTGATCCAGCGGCGCCACCGCTAGCACGGGCGCTCCTCGCCGCCAAGGATCCGCCCCGCGCCATCTCGGCGACGCACGACGCTTGATGGGCGAGGGCGTGATGTTCGCGGAAGGTGCGGAAAACCCGATGGCGTCCGCGCGTGTGGCCGAGCGGCGCGGCGCCGTGCTCAGGCCACCGGTTCGGAGAGGTCCCGTCCCCGGGTTCCGTCCTCGCGCCGCCGGCCGCGCACCGCGGCCTGGTAGCGGAAGGCGGGCTTGTCGTCCTCGATGGTGACGGTGACCTTGCCGCCCTTGGCGAGCTGGCCGAACAAGAGTTCCTCGGCGAGCGGTCGCTTGATGTGTTCCTGGATCACCCGCGCAAGCGGCCGCGCGCCGTAGAGCGGATCATAACCGCGCTCGGCGAGCCAGGCCCGGGCGCGGTCGTCGACCTCGATGTGCACGCGCCGGTCGGCGAGCTGGGCGGCCAGCTCGCGCACGAACTTGTCCACGATCGAGCGGACGATCTCCGGGCTCAGGGCGCGGAAGGGGATGACGGCATCGAGCCGGTTGCGGAACTCGGGGGTGAACAGCCGCTGGATCGCCTCGGTGTCCTCCCCCTCGCGGGTGGTGCGGCCGAATCCCATGGCGGGCCGGCTCATGTCGGCGGCGCCGGCGTTGGTGGTCATGATCAGGATGACGTTACGGAAGTCCACCGTCTTGCCGTTGTTGTCGGTGAGCTTGCCGTAGTCCATCACCTGGAGGAGGATGTTGAAGACGTCGGGATGCGCCTTCTCGATCTCGTCGAGAAGCAGCACCGCATGGGGATGCTGGTCGATGGCGTCGGTGAGCAGCCCGCCCTGGTCGAAGCCGACATATCCGGGCGGCGCGCCGATCAGCCGCGAGACCGCATGCCGCTCCATGTACTCGGACATGTCGAAGCGCACGAGCTCGATGCCCATGATGCGGGCGAGCTGGCGGGCCACCTCGGTCTTGCCGACGCCGGTGGGGCCGGAGAAGAGATAGCAGCCGATCGGCTTCTGCGGCTCCCGCAGCCCGGCGCGGCTGAGCTTGATGGCGCTCGCGAGCGCCTCGATGGCCTGGTCCTGGCCGAAGACGGTCGCCTTGAGCTCGCTCTCCAGGTTGCGCAGCGCCTCCTTGTCCCGGTGGCCGGCCGCCTTGACCGGCACCCGGGCGATCTTGGAGACGATTTCCTCGATCTCCTTGACCCCGATCACCCGCTTGCGCTGGTGTTCGGGCCGCAACATCTGGGCGGCGCCCACCTCGTCGATGATGTCGATGGCCTTGTCGGGCAGCTTGCGGTCGTGGATGTAGCGCACCGACAGCTGCACCGCCGCGCGCAGCGCCGCACCCGTGTAGCGCACGCCGTGGTGGCTCTCGAAGTTGGGCTTGAGGCCCTCGAGGATCTTGACGGTCTCCTCCTCGGTGGGCTCGGGGATGTCGATCTTCTGGAACCGGCGCACCAGCGCCCGGTCCTTCTCGAAGTAGTTGCGGAACTCCTTGTAGGTGGTGGAGCCGATGCAGCGGAGCGTGCCGGAGGCGAGCGCCGGCTTGAGGATGTTGGAGGCGTCGAGCGAACCGCCGCTGGTGGCACCGGCGCCGATCACGGTGTGGATCTCGTCGATGAACAGGATGGCGTGGGGATCGTTCTCGAGCTCGTTGATGACCGCCTTGAGCCGCTCCTCGAAGTCGCCCCGATAACGGGTGCCGGCCAGCAGCGCGCCCATGTCCAGCGCATAGATGACGCACTTCTCGAGCACCTTGGGCACCTCGCCGCGCACGATGCGAAGCGCGAGCCCCTCGGCGATGGCGGTCTTGCCCACCCCGGGATCGCCCACGAACAGCGGATTGTTCTTGGAACGGCGGCAGAGGATCTGGATGGTGCGCTCGATCTCCCGCTCGCGGCCGATCAGGGTGTCGATCTTGCCGGCGCGCGCCTTGGCGTTGAGGTTGGTGCAATAGGCGTTGAGCGCCTCGCCCCCCTCGCGGCGCTCCTCCTGCGCCTCCTCCGCGCCCCGCACCCGCCGCTCCTCGCTCAATCCCGGCTTCTTGGCGATGCCGTGGGCGATGTAGTTCACGGCATCGATGCGCTGCATGTTCTGTTCCTGCAGGAAGTGGACGGCGTGCGACTCCCGCTCGGAGAACAGGGCCACCAGCACATTGGCACCCGTCACCTCGCTGCGGCCGGAGGTCTGCACCTGGATGGCGGCACGCTGGATCACCCGCTGGAAGCCCGCGGTGGGCTTGGCCTCCACCGGCCCGTCCACCACCAGCCCCTGCAGCTCATGGTCGAGGAAGTCGGTCAGCTGGGCGCGCAGCCGGTCGATTTCCACCGCACAGGCGCGCAGCACCGCCACCGCATCCTGGTCCTCGGTGAGCGCCAGCAGCAGATGTTCCAGGGTCGCGTACTCGTGCTGCCGGGCGGTGGCCAAGGCCAGCGCCCGCCGCAGCGTCTTCTCCAGGGTACGCGAGAGCATGGTCATCACCTCCACCCCTGCTGCTGCAGCTCCTCGTGCCGCTCCGCCGTCCGACCCCGCCTCAGCCGCCTACTCCTTCTCCATGGTACACTGCAACGGGTGTTGATGGCGCCTTGCGTAGTCGATCACCTGCGCCACCTTGGTCTCGGCCACCTCATAGGTGTAAACGCCGCACAGGCCAACACCGTTGTGATGGACGTGCAGCATGATGCGCGTGGCGTCCTCGCGGCTCTTGTTGAAGAACCGCTGAAGCACCTCCACCACGAAGTCCATCGGCGTGAAATCGTCATTCAACAACAGCACCTTGTACATGGAGGGGCGCTGGGTCTTGGCCCGCGGCTTGGTGACGACGGCACCGCGGGGCCCTTCGTCATCCCGAGACGGACCGCGACTCATCCCTGGCTCCTTCCACGGCTGCTCCTCCGTGCACCACGAATCATAGAGCAAACCCGCCGTCCCTCAAATCCCCTGCGCGGCCTTCGGCGGGTTCCGAACATAGACGGCCGTTGCCAAGATTCGGTTAACCGGAGCCGTCCCCGGCCTCCGAAGCCGCGGCCGGATCGGCCCGGCTCGACGACAGGAAAGGCGGCCGTTGGCCGGCTTGGGACGGGCCGGGCGCGCCCATCCCGCGCGCCCGCGCCTCTTCCACGAGCTCCCGGCTCGCACGCTCGATCCGATCCGCGAGCAGCCGCAGGAAGGCCCCGCGCTCGAGCCCGGGCGGAATGGGGTCGAGGAAGGCGACGGTGATGCATCCCGGATATTTGATCCAGCTGCGGCGGCCCCAGAACAACCCG
Source organism: Alphaproteobacteria bacterium (assembly GCA_026982585.1). Taxonomy (GTDB): domain Bacteria; phylum Pseudomonadota; class Alphaproteobacteria; order Geminicoccales; family Geminicoccaceae; genus HRBIN39. The sequence goes on from JALSGW010000031.1 coordinate 4,586, forward strand.
GAATTGAGCGCAACCGGCACGCAGGGCACCCCGAGCGCCCGATACAGCGCCGCCACCCCCGGCTTGTAGTCGGGAGGTGCGCCCACCGGGCGGCGCGTGCCCTCGGGGAAGATCAGCACGCTCTCGCCGCGGGCAAGCGCCGCCTTTGCCCCTTCGATCAAGGAGCGCATCGCCCGCCTCGGGCTCTCCCGGGAGATGGTGATGTTGCCGGCCCTGCGCAGATACCATCCGAACACGGGGATGCGCACGAGCTCCTCCTTGAGCGCCACCGCCAGCTCCGGCACCAGCAGGTGGAACACGAGCGTCTCCCAGGCCGACTGGTGCTTGGCCGCGATCAGCACCGGCCCGGGGGGCAGCTTGTCCAGACCCCGTACCTCGAAGCAGAGCCCCACCAGCACCCGCAAAAGCGCCTGCACCCCGCCGAGCCAGAAGCGGGCATAGGCCCGGGTCTGCCGCGGCGACCAGAAGGGCAGCGCCGGCAGTGCCGCGACCGCGAGCAGGCCGGTCCAGGCGAAGAAGGCGAGGTTGAACAGACTCGCCCGCAGATGGAGCACCCACCTCCTGGCCATGGCGACATCCCGCCTCGTCCCGGCCTCAACATAGCGGCTTTCGGGCGGGCGCACAGATCGTCGTGTGGTGGCAGATGGCCTTTTGACCGCCGCGGGCGGCGCCGGCTGTTCGGTGCCAGGGGGAGCCGTCCGCCCGCGAACGCGCCCCGGGCCGAGGGCGGGCTTCAAGCCCGGCGCCGAATGGGCTAGGAGCCGCGGGCGAGGTTGCGAACGGGGGCGTGAGGTGCCGCAAGCCCGCTCAACGACCGCCGCCGGCCGGCTCACCCCGGAGGAGGTGGAGCAGTTCTTCGCCCGGCTCAAGGCGGCCCAGCCGCCGCCTGCGCCGGAGCTCCGCTACCGCAACCCCTTCACCCTGCTGGTGGCGGTGGTGCTCTCCGCCCAGGCCACCGACAAGGGCGTCAATCGGGTCACCGAGCGGCTGTTCGAGAAGGTGCAGCGTCCCGAGGACCTGCTGGCGCTGGGCGAGGAGGGGTTGATCGCGCACATCCGCACCATCGGCCTTTACCGCAGCAAGGCCCGGCACCTCATGGAGCTCGCGCGCATCCTGATCGCCCGCCACGGCGGCGAGGTGCCGCGCGACCGCGAGGCCCTCGAACGGCTGCCCGGGGTCGGGCGCAAGACCGCCAACGTGGTGCTCAACGCCGCATTCGGCGAGCCCACCATCGCCGTGGACACCCATGTCTTCCGGGTCGCAAACCGCACCGGTCTCGCGCCCGGGCGCACGCCCTTGGAGGTGGAACGCGAGCTCGAGCGGGTGGTGCCGGATTGCTACAAACGGGGCGCGCATCACTGGCTGATCCGCCACGGACGCTATGTCTGCAAGGCGCGCAAGCCGGACTGCGGGCGCTGCCCGGTTTGGGATCTCTGCCGCTATCCCGAAAAGACGCTCCCTATGGGGGATCGAAACGGCCCACCGGCCCCTTCGCGGTAAGCCGCACCCCGCTCAAGCGCCGCTCGGCGCGGTGCAGGCGGAAGGCGAGCAACCGCTCGGCGAGCGCAAGCCGCACCTCCTTGAGACGGGGATCGCGACCGCGGTCGATCGCGGCGAGGGGATCCTGCAGGCGGTCGAACAAAAGCGGCGGCAGCGCCGCGAACTGCACATACAGCCACCTGCGCTCGAGGTAGGTGATCAGGCAGCAGGAATCCGGATCCAGGCCGAGCCGGGTCTCGAACCAGGGCTCCACGGGATCCCGGAAGTCGAATTCATAGACCACCCCCTCCCGCCAGCGGCGGGGGCTTTGTCCCGCAAGGAA
>JALSGW010000032.1 GCA_026982585.1 Alphaproteobacteria bacterium
CGCAGCCGCCGGACGCGTTCCTCGCGGCTTCGTTGCCATGCGGCGAGCTCGCCTCCGATCCGGTCCTCCTCCGCCCCAAGGGCGGCGATGCGCTCTTCGGCCCTTTCGAGCATCCGTTCGCGCAGCGCCCGGGCCCGAGCGAGGCGCCCGTGCTCGGCCTCGGCGGCGGTCCGCTTCGCGCGCAGTTCCGCAAGCCTCTGCTCGTGGCCGAGGCAACGGGAGAGATGGTCCGCACATCCCGGCGGGCGTACGAATCCGTCCCAGCGCCAGAGACCGCCGTCGGGGCTGACCAGCGCCTCTCCGGGTCGCAGCGCCGGCTGCAGCCGGGCCGCGCGTTCGGCCGAGGTGAGACCGACGCGTTTCAACAGGCGCCCGAGCTCGGGAGCGGCCCTGATGCGGGGTGCGAGCGGCTCCACCCCTTCCGGCCAGGCCGGCGGCTCGTCCTGCCCGCCATCCCCGAGCTGGCGCCAAAAGGGCGCGTCCCCGCGCGGCTCGAGACCCGCAAGCAGCTCCTCGCCGAACAGGGCCGCGACCGCCGACGCGAGTTCCGCCTCGCTCTCGAGCCGGTGGAGCAACGCATGTTCGGGAACGGCCGCGGCCCATTCCTGCCGGGTGCGGATTTCGCTCTCGAGCGCGGCGATCCGCCGCTCGAGCTCCTGCTCGCGCTCACGGGTGCGGGCCAGCAGCCGGCGCAGTGCGGCCGCGCGGCCGCGCATGACGTCCATCCGGACGGCCACACGCGTGCGCTCCGCACAGAGCCGCTCAATCTCCCCGGCTTCCCGGCCCTCTCGCAGGGAAGCCACAAGGTCGGTCAGCTTCCGTTCCTCCTGCCGGAAGCGCTCCGAATCCCGCCCAAGCTTCGCGCACGCCCGCTCGAGCTCGTCGATCCGCTGGCGCAGCTGTCGCAGCTCGAGCTCGCTCTCCTTGCGCGCGAGCTTGCGGGCGAACAGCTGCTCGCGCAGACGCCGTTCCTCGCCCCGCGCCTGATCCAGCGCGTCGCGCAGCTTGTCCAGTCGGGCGGCGAGAGCCCGGCTTTGCGCCTCCTCCTCCCGCTCGGCCTCGGCGAGCTGTTCCCGCTCGCGCTCGCGGGCGGCGAGCTCCGTGCGCAGAGCGTCGACGCGGCGGGAGAGCTCGCGCTCCTCCGCGGCACCGGCACGCCGGAGCTCCTGTTCCCGCGCCCGCACCGCCTCGAGGCGTGCCCGAAGCCGCTCGCACGTCGCCTCGACGTCGCGTTGGCGAGCGAGCTGCCGCGCATCATCCTCGCGGGCCTCGCGCAGCCGCCGCTCCAGCTGCGGGCCCTGATCCTGATCCTGCCGCTGCTCGGCAGCCAGGCGATCGCACCGGTCCTGGAGTTGCTGCAAGCGACGGCGAAGGGAGCGTTCCTCGCGGGCGATGTCATCGAGGCGCCGGCGCGCCTCCTGCTCGGTCCGGCGGAGCTCCGCCCGCTGGGTTTCGCGGCGGGCCTGCTCCTGCCGCCGGCGCTCTTGGGCGGTGCGGGCGGCCCGCTCACGCTCCTCCAGGCGTGCGCGCTCCCGCTCGAGATCCCGACTCCGCTCGCCGAGCTCCCGACACCGCATCTCCCGGGCCCGAAGCAATCCATCCAGCCGTGTGGCGCGCCGCGCGAGCCGGGCGAGCTGCCCCTCGAGTGCCTCGAGCTCGCCGCAAAGCTGGAGATGCTCCGCCTGCACCCGGGCATAGGCCACCAACAGGGCGGTGCGTTCGAGGAACCTCTTTCGCTCCTGGAGCCTGCGAAAGCGTTCCGCCTTTCGGGCCTCGCCCGCGAGGCGGCTGCGGCGTTCGGCCAGCAGGGCGATGCGATCCGCAAGCCGCGCGAGATTGTCCGCGGTGTGGGCGATGCGGCTTTGGGCCTCGCGCCGGCGTCCCAGAAGTCCGGAGATCCCAGCCGCATCCTCCAACAGCCGGCGCCGGTCCTCGGGACGCCATTCCACCAGTTCGACGATCTGCCCCTGGCCGACGATGGCCGGGCTGCGGGACCCGCTCGCGACATCGGCGAACAACAGCTGTACGTCGCGCGCTCGCACCTCCCGCCCGTCGAGGGTGAAGCGGGAGCTGCCTCCCCGCTCCAGGCGCCGCGCCACCCGAAGCCGTTCGCCCGCATCCACCAAGCCGGCAACCGGTCCCTCGATCCACAGCACCACCTCCGCCACGTCGGCGGCCGGACGCCAGGCGGCACCCGCGAACAGCACATCCTCCATCTCGCCGCCGCGCAGCCCGCGGGCGGAGCTCTCCCCCATCACCCAGCGCAAGGCATCGACGATGTTGGACTTGCCGCAGCCGTTGGGCCCGACGATGCCGGTGAGCCCGTCGCGGATCTCGAGAACCACCGGATCGGCGAAGGATTTGAAGCCAGCGATCTGCAGCTCGACGATGTTCAAGCCGCTACCGCCCGCACCCGGACCGCGGGCACCCTATCACGAGGGTAGAAAAGAAAAAGCCCCCCCTCGCCCGACGGTGGCGCGATCAGCGCGCCCCGGCATCGGCCAGCGCGGCCTCGATGCGCGCGGCGAAGGTTTCGAGGTCGACCGCGCCCACGAGCGTGGTCCCGCCCACGAGGAAGGTCGGGGTGGCGGTGACGCCGTAGCGCTGTTCCGCCTCCAGCCGCATGCGCAGCACCGAATCGATCATGGCGCCATCCTGCAGACAGGCGTCCACCTGCTGGGCGGACAGTCCGCCCAGTCGCGCCAGACTCCGCAGCGCCTCCAAGGGGTTGGCGGAGGAGGCCCAGCGCCTTTGGTTCTCGAGGAAGACATCGAGGAAGGCGCGATAGCGTGCAGGTCCGGCGCAATGGGCGATGAGCGCCGCGAACAGGGCGTGGCGATCGAGCGGGAAATCGCGCAGGATCCAACGCACCTTGCCGGTTTCGATGTAGCGTCGTTCGAGTTCGGGGAAGGTCTCCCGGTGGAAGAGGGCACAGGCCGGACAGGTGAAGGAGAAGTACTCGATCACCTCCACCGGGGCATCGGCCCGGCCCAGCACCCGCTCCTCCACCTCTCCGGCGGCCTGCGCGGGAAGCGCACGCCACACCGCGCACCACACCGCCCCCAGGACCACAAGCTGGCGCCGTCGCATGGCTCCTCCGCATCCCCTGTGCGGGCCCGTCGGCGCTATAGCCCCGCTCCGAACCCTCCACAAGCAGGAACGCGCCGGCTGCTCTGGACAGCGGTCGCCGGCTCCTCTAACCGGGGGTTGAGATGGCCTCGCATCCCCGCTGTCCTTCGCCCGTGGCCGTCATCGGCGCCGGAAGTTGGGGCACCGCCCTGGCCCAAGCCCTGGCGCGCGCGGGCCGGACGGTGGTGCTCTGGGGCCGTGATCACGACCGTATCGGCGAGATCCGCGAGCGCGGCGAGAATTCCCGCTATCTCCCGGGAATCCGCCTCGATCACCGCATCCGCCCCACCGCCGCCCCGAAGGAGCTTGAGGAGGCCGAGCTCGCCCTGCTCGCGGTGCCGGCGCAGACCCTGCGGTCCGTGGTCCGGACCCTCAGGGATGCGATGCCGGAGACGGTGGTGATCTGCGCCAAGGGACTCGAGCGGGCGAGCGGCAAACGGCTGAGCGCGGTGGTGGCAGAAGAGCTCCCTGAGGTGCGGGTGGCGATACTCTCGGGTCCCTCCTTCGCGGCCGAGGTGGCGGCCGGCAAACCGACCGCCCTCACGCTTGCGGCCGAGCGTCTGGAGGCGGCGCAGGCGCTCGCCCGGGCGCTCGCATCGCCCACCCTGCGCCTCTATCCGAGCGATGATCCGGTCGGGGTGGAGATCGCCGCAGCACTCAAGAACGTGGTCGCCATCGCGGCCGGCGTGGTGATGGGACGGGCGCTCGGCGAGAACGCCCGGGCGGCCCTGATCACCCGCGGTCTGGCCGAGATGGCGCGCCTCGCCGTCCGCCTCGGCGGCCGCGCCGAGACCCTCTCCGGTCTCGCGGGACTGGGCGATTTGCTCCTCACCGCCACCAGCCTCACCTCGCGCAACACCCGCTTCGGCTTCGCGCTCGGGCGGGCGGGACGCGCGGCGGCGCTCGCCCAGGAGGAGCTTGCGGAAGGCCGCTGGAGTGCGGGGGCGGCGGTACGCCTCGCCCGCAACCACGGGGTGGACATGCCCATCGCCGAGGCGGTGGCGCGGGTGGTGGAGGAGGGTTTGCCGGTCGAGGTGGCGATCCGGCGTCTGCTGGAGCGACCTGCGGCGGAGCGGGAGTGAGGGGCGTGCTGGAGGACTGGCGGCTGCGGCTCGAGCGGGTGGTGGCGGCGCGCCCCGGTGCGGATCCGGCCCACGACATCGGGCATCTGCGGCGGGTGTGGGGACTGGCTCTGCGCATCGCGGGCCGCGATCGTCCCGAAGCCGACCGGCTGGTGCTGTTGGCCGCGAGCTACCTCCACGACCTGGTCAACGTCCCCAAGGATTCGCCGGAGCGGCATCTCGCCTCCCGGCGCTCCGCCGCGGAAGCGGTGGGCATTCTGAACCGGCTCGGCTTTCCGCCCGACCGCCTGGAGGCGGTGCGTCACGCCATCGAGGCCCACAGTTTCTCGGCCGGCATCGCCCCCGAGAGTCCGGAAGCGGAGATCCTGCGCGACGCCGACCGGCTGGATGCCCTGGGCGCCATCGGACTCGCGCGGCTGTTCGCCATCAGCGGGGTGATGGGACGGCGCATCCTGGATCCCGACGATCCCTTCGCCCGCATGCGCCCCCTGGACGATGTGGCCTTCGCCCTCGATCATGTGCGAACCAAGCTCGAGCGCCTTCCGGGCTCGATGTGCACCCCGACCGGCAAGGCGCTCGCGGCGCGACGCTGGGCGTTCGTGCGTCGCTATCTCGATCGGCTGCGGACGGAGCTCGAGGAGGCCCGGGAGGAGAGGCGATGAAGGCGCTCGTGCAGCGGGTGAGCGAGGCGTCGGTGATCGTGGACGGGCGGACCGTGGCCGCCATCGGCCGGGGTGTGCTGGTTCTGCTCTGCGCGGAGGTGGGAGACGGCGAGGAGGAGGCCCGGCGGCTTGCGCACAAGATCGCCAAGCTGCGCATCTTCGAGGATGAGGCCGGCAAGATGAACCGCGCGCTCGGCGAGGTGGCGGGCTCGGCGTTGGTGGTAAGCCAGTTCACGCTCGCGGCCGACCTCAGGCGCGGCAACCGCCCGAGCTTCCTGCGCGCCGCTCCCCCGGAAGTGGGGCGACGCCTCTACGAACGGTTCATCGCCCATCTCGCCGAGATGGAGGTGCCGGTGCAGCAGGGCGTATTCGGCGCCCGCATGGCGGTGCGGCTGGTCAACGACGGGCCGGTGACCATCTGGCTGGACAGCGCCGAGCTGGATCCGGGGCGCAAGGCGCGGCAAGCCGGCTAGCCCGACACCGCGCCCGCGACCGAACCAGCCGTCAGAGGATGCGGATGCCGCTTTGCCGCGCGTCCTCGAGGAAGCGGGCGAGCCCGCGCTCGGTGAGCGGATGGGCGACCAGCGCCCGCAGCACCTGGGGCGGCGCGGTGACGATGTCGGCGCCGAGGCGCGCCGCCTCGACCAGATGCGGCACGCTGCGCACCGACGCCACCAGCACCTGGGTGCGGATGGCGTTGGGATAGTTGCGGAAGATGGTGAGGATGTCGCGGATCAGCTCCATGCCCTCGTGGCCGACATCGTCGAGCCGGCCGACGAAGGGCGAGACGAAGGTGGCCCCGGCCTTGGCGGCAAGAAGCGCCTGGGCGGGAGAGAAGCACAGGGTGACGTTGACCGCCGTGCCCTCGGCGACAAGCCGCCTGCACGCCTTGAGCCCATCCGGGGTGAGGGGCACCTTGACGGCGATGTTGGGCGCGATTTCGGCGAGCCGGCGCCCCTCCCGGAGCATGTCCGCGAAATCGGTGGCGAGCACCTCGGCGCTCACCGGCCCCTCCACCAGGCGGCAGATGTCCCGCAGCACCGTGAACAGGTCCTGCCCGGTCTTGGCCACCAGACTGGGGTTGGTGGTCACCCCGTCCACCAGCCCCAGCTCCAAGAGCTCCTCGATGGCGCCAAGATCGGCGGTATCCACGAAAAACTTCATCGCATCGCGCTCCCCACCTCAGTGCCGCAGGCGATTTCGCGGAATGTAGCGGCCGTCCCGAAGCTCGGCGAAAAACTCGCCGATCTGGGGATGGTCCACGGGCTCGCCGCTGGGATCGGGTTGCAGGTTCTGCTCCGAGACATAAGCGATGTAATAGCTGTCCTCGTTCTCCGCCAGGAGATGGTAGAAGGGCTGGTCCTTGCGAGGCCGGATCTCCTCGGGAATGGACTGATACCACTCCTCGGTGTTGGCGTACTCGGGATCGACGTCGAACACCACCCCGCGGAAGGGGAAGAAACGGTGTCGAACGATCTCGCCGATTCGGAACTTGGCCCGCCGCGCGCGCATGTCG
>JALSGW010000033.1 GCA_026982585.1 Alphaproteobacteria bacterium
CGCGCCCTGCAACAGCTCGCGCCGGCCGAGCCTGCCCTGCGCCGGCCTGTAGGCGTCCTGGCAGCAACTCATCGGCTGTCCTCCCCCGAAGCCCGGTGCCACGTTTCACATAGCACAAAGCGCATTCGGTTTAAATAACAAAATAGCACCGTTGTATCGTGGCGCGGTCCCATCCGCGACGGCTTGGCAAGCCGATCCCACGGGCGTTAGTTGGGCCCATGTCGGCAGCGGGAGGGGATGATGAGCCAGAGTCGGCATTTGCTCGCCATCGATCAGGGCACCACCAGCAGCCGGGCGATCCTCTTCGATGCCGAGGGGCGGGTGCTCGGCCAGGCGCAGCGGGAGCTCACCCAGCATTACCCGCGCGAGGGCTGGGTGGAGCACGACCCCGAGGAGATCTGGGCGGGGGTGCTGGCGGTGGCGCGCGAGGCCCTCGCCCGGGCCGGCGTCGCGCCCTCCGAGCTCGCCGCCATCGGCATCACCAACCAGCGCGAGACCACGCTCTTGTGGGAGCGCGAGAGCGGCGAGGTGCTCCATCGCGCGATCGTGTGGCAGGACCGGCGCACCGCCGAGCTCTGCGCGCGGCTCGCGGCCGAGGGGCTCGAGGAGCGGGTGCGGGCGGCAACCGGCCTTGTCATCGATCCCTATTTCTCCGCAACCAAGCTCGCCTGGCTGCTCGACCATCTGCCCCAGGCCCGGACCCGGGCCGAGCGCGGCGAGCTCTGTTTCGGCACCGTCGACAGTTTCCTCCTCTTTCGCCTCACCGGCGGCCGGGTGCACGCCACCGATCCCGCCAACGCCTCGCGCACCATGCTCTTCGACATCCATCGCCGCTGTTGGGACGAGGAACTGCTGCGGGCGCTCCGCATCCCCCCTGCCCTCTTGCCCGAGGTGCGGCCCAATGCCGGCGAGTTCGGCGTCAGCGTGAAGGAGCTTTTGGGCGCGCCGGTGCCGATCGCCGGCATGGCCGGCGACCAGCAGGCGGCGAGCTTCGGCCAGGCCTGCTTCGCCCCCGGCACCCTCAAGAGCACCTATGGCACCGGCTGTTTTCTCCTCTTCAACACGGGCGACAGGCCGGTGGCCTCCGACAACCGGCTGCTCACCACCATCGCCTGGCAGCTGGACGGACAGGTCACCTACGCGCTCGAGGGCAGCATTTTCATCGCCGGTGCCGCCATCCAGTGGCTGCGCGACGGCCTCGGTGTGCTGCGCGAGGCCGCCGAGAGCGAGGCGCTCGCCCGAAGCGTGCCGGACACCGGCGGTGTGGTGTTCGTCCCCGCCTTCACGGGTCTCGGCGCGCCCCACTGGGATGCAGAGGCGCGCGGCGCCGTCCTCGGCCTCACCCGCGGCACCACCCGCGCCCATATCGTGCGCGCGGCGCTCGAGGCGGTCTGCTACCAGACCGCGGATCTGATCGCCGCCATGGGCGAGGACGCCCGCCGGGCCGGGGCGGCGCTTCCGACCGAGCTTCGGGTGGACGGCGGCATGGTGGCCAACGATTGGCTGTGCCAGTATCTCGCCGACGTCCTCGACCGGCCGGTGGACCGCCCGCGGGTGATCGAGACCACCGCGCTCGGCGCCGCCTATCTCGCCGGGCTCGCCTGTGGGATCTATCCTTCGCTGGATGCCATCGCCGCCCGCTGGCAGCGGGAGCGGCGGTTTGAGCCCGCCATGGCCGAGGAGGTGCGCCGTGCGCGCCTGGACATGTGGGCGGATGCGGTGCGGCGGGTGCGAAGCGGGTCCGGGCGGGAGCGGTGACCCTCAGCCCTTCCCCTCCGGTTCTTCCGGTGCCGGGGCGGCGCCGCGGCGGGCTCTGGGATGGTGGCGGGCGAAGGCTTCCACGAGCCGGCTGGGGTCCACCGCGGTGTAGCGTTGGGTGGTGGAAAGCCGGGCGTGCCCCAAGAGCTCCTGGATGGCGCGCAGGTCGGCGCCGTCCGCGAGCAGGTGGGTGGCGAAACTGTGGCGCAGCGCGTGGGGGGTGGTGTGCTCGGGAAGCCCCAGCGCGCGCCGCAGCGCCCTGAGCCGTGCGCGCACCGTGCTCGCCGCAAGCCGTCCGCCCCGTGCACCCACAAACAGCGGATCCTCGTCGGCCAGGGCATAGGGACAGGCTTCCAGATAGTCGGCAAGGGCGCGGGCGACCGGGGGCAGCACCGGCACCTCGCGCACCCGTCCGCCCTTGCCCACAACCCTCAGCCGCTCGAGCCGCCGCACCTCGCGGCCGGCCGCACCCCGCCTGAGTGCCAGCGCCTCGCCCACCCTGAGCCCGCATCCGTAGAGCAACAACACCAGCGCATGGTCGCGCAACCACAGCCAGCGGCTTCCATCCTCCCGCGCCGAACGGGCCAGGGTCAGCGCCTGGGCCACCGACAGCGGGCGCGGAAGCGGCCTCGGCCCGGGCGGCGTGGTGAGGGCGAACACGGCCGCCTGGCTCAGCCCGAAACGCCGCTCGCTCAAGCGAAAAAACCCCCGGACCGCGGCCAAAGCCCGCATGGTGGAGCTGCGCGCGAGACCGCGCCGGTGCCGGGCGGCAAGCCAGGCGCGCACATCGCCCACCTCCAGCGTTGCGAGCATGTCGGCGCTCACCGGACCGCCCCGATGTTCGGCCAGAAACTCCAGGAAATCGGCGAGATCCCGCGCATAGGCGGACAAGCTCGCCGCGGCCAGCCGTCGCTCGGCGGCAAGCCACGCCCACCACGCCCGCACCATGCGATCGAGCGCGCCATCGCAGCGCGCGAGCGCCCCGGCCAGTCTCGCATCCGGCACCGACATGCTGCACGCCCCAAGCCGGCGCCATGAGACTAGCGCGAATCACAAAGGCGTGCAGCACCGATCGCGCTGTAGTAGAACCAGTCCCGGCTGCGCACTCCGAACGCGCGGGTACCCGGATCGGCTTCGGGAGGTTCATGGTTCGCGTGCGCCCAGGTGCATCCGATTGGTCTCTCACGCCCGGGCAGCTCGTGGAGCTGGTCCGGGTCGGCGACGTCGTGCTGGCGGTCGGGATCGCCGCGTCTTCCTGGTTGTGGTGGCAGCCCGCGGGCGGGGACGGCAGGCTATTGTTTCTGTTGTTGGTGCAGGTCTGGGTGGCGCTGTGGCGGATGGAGCGGATGGGGCTCTATCGCGAGGCGGAGCCCACGCGCCTGTCGGGGCAGGGCGGTGCGGTGGCCCAGGCGCAGGCCGTGGCGCTGGTCCTGGTGATGGCGTTGCTGGCTTCGCTGCGGCCCGAGGCCCGGATGGAGCCTTTGGTGGCGGCTGCGCTCGCCTTCGCCACCACCCTCGCGCTTCTGTTGATGCGGTTGGTGCTGGAGCGCGGGGTGGTGCCCTGGCTCGCGGCTCGCGGGCGCTATGGGCTCAGGCTCGTGGTGTTCGGGGCCGGGGCGGTCGGGCGGGAATTCGTCCGTCATCTGGGCCGCGCGCCCGGCCCCTATCGGCTGCTCGGTCTGTTCGACGACCGTCGCGATCGGGTCCCCGACTATGTGGGCGGCTATCCGGTGCTGGGGGATCTCGAGGCGCTCGTGGCCTTCCTCGCCCGCCATCCGGTCGATCGGGTGGTGGTGGCCTTGCCGCCGCAGGCCCGCGAGCGCATCGTCGCGGTGGTGGAGCGCCTCGCCCCGCTCGCGGTGGAGGTGCGGCTGGTGCTCGACCCCGAGCTCGCCTGGCTGGGCCGCCAGCGGGTGGAGGAGCTCGCCGGACTTCCCGCCTTCGCGCTCGCCGAACGGCCGCTCGCCGGCTGGCGGGGCCTGCTCAAAGCGGTCGAGGACCGGCTGTTGGCGGCACTGGCCCTGTTGGCCCTGGCCCCGCTGCTTGCGGCCATCGCGCTCGCCGTCAAGCTCCATTCCCCGGGACCGGTGTTCTACCGCCAGAGACGTCGTGGTTTCGCCGGCGAGGTGATCGAGGTGCTGAAATTCCGCACGCTGCATGCCGAAGCCTGCACCGCTGAGGGCGAGGAACCGGCGCAGGTGCGGAGCGGCGACCCGCGGGTCACACCGCTCGGGCGGCTGTTGCGCCGGTTTTCCCTGGACGAGCTGCCGCAGCTGTGGAACGTGCTGCGCGGGGAGATGTCGATCGTGGGACCGCGTCCTCACGCCCTCGCCCACGACGACGCCTTCGCGCGCCTGGTCCAGGCCTACTGTCTGCGCAACCGGGTCAAGCCCGGGATCACCGGCTGGGCCCAGGTGCACGGCCTGCGCGGCGAGATCCGGAGCCTCGAGGATCTGCGCAGGCGGCTCGCCTACGACCTCGACTATGTGCGCAACTGGTCGCTGGCGCTGGACGTCAAGATCATCCTGCTCACCTTGATGCGTGGTCTCTACGACCGCACCGCCTAGCGTCCCGGCCGGGGCGCGGGGAGCCGCTTGAGCCGAAGCGCGCGGCCCTCTATGAGCGGTTCGGGCCCGTAGCTCAGCGGTAGAGCCGGCCGCTCATAACGGTCTGGTCGCAGGTTCGAATCCTGCCGGGCCCACCAACCTGAGGTCCTGGAACGCCGCGACCGAACAGGAGCCGATCTGCTCATCCCTTGCATCCGGGCCTGGGGCGCGAGCCGCCGTCGGGGCGAAGGAGCGCTCCTGTTGCCCTTTTCCTGGCGCACGCGGGGCGGCGCTGTGCCCCTTTGTCCTTTCAGCCGCAGGTGCGTGCCCACAGGGCGCGGCGGCCGCGCGGCAGCGGCTGCGGCAGGGGCGGCGCGATCAAGGGGCCCGCCAGATGATCCACGCCCGAATCCCGGGCAGCCGTGATCCAGCCGGTCTCCTCCACTTCGACGAGAGCGCTGCGCATGCCGGCTTCCCGGGCGGTACGGGCAAGCCGCTGCACCAGGGCGCGCGGCTCCTCGCCCCGGGGGGCCTTGGCCGGCATGCTGACGAAGCGCACCCCGGATTGGGCGAAGGCTTCCGTGCTCAGCGCCAAAGGCGCGAGCCGGACCGCCAGCGCCAGGGCGAAGGGTTTGAGGTACATCAGCAGCTGATGCAGATAGCCCTGGGGCACGCCCGGCGGCGCGTCCAGCAGTTCGAACACCACCACCCGCGCGCTGTGCTGCGGAAGGCGCCGCAGGCGCTGCAGATAGGGCTCCCGATCACGGCGCCGGGCCAGGGTGTCGAAATGCACCGGCACCACGAGGAGGCTGCGTCCGGCGACCCGGCGCCAGTCGGCGAGCCGTTCGGCCAACCGTTCCGCCCGCCAGGTGTCCAGAGCCGCGTCGAAGGCGCCTTCGAACCGGTCGGGACACAAGCACACGGCGGGCTCCAGCCTGCCGTCCTCGCGCTCGTGCCAGCCGTCCAGGAGATAGGCGCCGATCAGGCCTTTGCGGGGTTGGATCAAAGGCTCGAGGCGCGGCCTCAGCCGGTCGGCGTGGAGCCGGAAGGCCTCCTCCTCCTGTTTGCGCGCGCGGGCGAGGAAGGCCTCCACCCGGGCGCGGAGCGCCGCGAGCCCGGCCACGCCCCGAAGCTCCCGGTCGAAGGGAAAGGCGAGGCTCGTGACCCGGATCGCCGCTCCTCCCGGAACCACCCCGCACAGCCGCTCGGTGATGTGGGCCGCAGCAAGCCGCAGCCGCAACCGGGCCTCCTCGCGCGGCCAGCCGCAGGTGAGCGCATAGATGGTGGTCTCGTCCACCACCACATAGAGATCCTGCGCGCCGAGGGCGCGGTCGAGGGCGTGTTCGATGATCTGGAAGATGTTTTCGCGCAGTTCCCCGAAACGCCGGCCGAAACGGCGGCGGATGAGATCGAGGTCGAGCAGGTGCAGGGCGCTTTCGCCGCGCGGATCGCGAAGCTCCTCGACCCGGCGCCGGAACGCGTCGAGGCGGGCGGTGAAGTCGTCCAGGCGAAGCGGATCCAGCCCCTTGCGGGCGCGCGGCGGATACAGGGCGAAGTCGGCCCCCTTTCGCCTCTCCGTACCGGAGGGTGGATCGCGCGCCGGATCGCCGGAACCCTGCACCTTGTCTTCGCCTCGCCAACAGGCCTACGATGGTGCCGCTTAACGCGGAAAGGTTAACGATTCGCCAACGGCCGCCCGCGGCCTGCGGGTGTCTGGGGGCGGCGGCTGGATGTGCGCCCATGGCACCAGCGAGACCCGACGAGCTCGAGGCGATGGCGGCGGAGCTGCTGCCCCTCGCCCGCCAGGCCGGCTCCGTGATCCTGCGCCATTACCGCCGCATCTCGGAGGTGGCCTGGAAAGACGACCGCTCCCCGGTCACCGCGGCCGACCGGGAGGCCGAGGCGATCGTCCGCGAAGGGCTCCTAAAGCTCCGTCCGTCGTATCCGGTGGTGGCCGAGGAGGCCGTGGCCGAAGGCGAGATGCCGGAGCTCGGGGGCGGCCCGTTCTGGCTCGTCGATCCCCTCGATGGCACCCGCGAGTTCCTGTCGGCG
>JALSGW010000034.1 GCA_026982585.1 Alphaproteobacteria bacterium
GTGCGGCCACCGCCGCCAAGACGGCAAGGCTGTTGTGCACCCAATGCCGTCCCAGAAGGGCGAGCTGGAACTCCAGCATCCCCGCCGGCGTGCGGGCCCGAACCCGACTCCCCTCGGCATCCAGCTCGGCGTGCACGACCCGCCAATGGGATTCGGGATGACATCCGAAGGTGATAATCTCCCGCACCCCACAAGCCGCAGCCCGCTCCCTGAGCAGCGCATAATGGGGATTGTCGCGCGGCAGGATGGCCACCTCCGGGGGCGGTGTGGCGGTGAAGATCTCCGCCTTGGCGCACGCGATCTCGGTCTCGTCCGCGAAGTGCCCGAGATGGGCCGCGGCCACCCAGGTGACGAGCGCCACCTGCGGGCGCACCTGGGCCACCAGCCGCCGGATTTCGCCGGCGTGGTTCATGCCCAGCTCGAAGACCGCAAAGCGCGCCTGCTCCGGTAGATTGGCCAGGCTCAGCGGGACGCCGATGTGGTTGTTGTGGCTCTTGCGGCTGGCGTGCGTTGGCCCCTGCGCCGCGAGCAGTTCGGCCACGGCCGCCTTGGTTCCGGTCTTGCCGACGCTTCCGGTGATCGCGAGCACCCGCGCCCGGCTCCGTTTCCGGGCATGGGCGCCGAGCGCCCGAAGCGCCTCGAGGGTGTCGTCGACCCGAAACAGCGGCACGCCGCCGGCGGCAAGCCCGTCCCTGTGCACCACACAGCCGGCCGCACCCCGACCTGCCGCCTCGGCGAGGAAGGCATGGCCGTCCCGGCGCGCCCCCACCAGGGCCACGAACAGTTCCCCCGCCCTGAGCTCGCGGCTGTCGATGGCCACGCCCTGGGCCGACCAGCCCGCGGGCACCGGAACCCCAAGGGCGTTTTGGAGGTCTCGGGCCTGCCAGATCCCGCTCACGGCATCACCTCCGCGCCGCCGCAGAGCTCCCGCAGCACCTCCCGGTCGTCGAAGGGAAGCAGCCGGTCGCCCACAAGCTGGCCGCGTTCGTGGCCCTTGCCCGCCACCAACAGCACGTCGCCCTCCCCAAGCCGCGCCGCAGCCGCACAGATGGCGGCGCGCCGGTCGCCGATCTCGAGGCCGGCGGCACCGGTTCCGCGCAGGACGGCGCGGCGAATCGACGCCGGATCCTCGCCTCTCGGATTGTCGTCGGTGACCACCACGAGATCGGCCCGCCGCCGCGCCACCCGGCCCATCAGCGGCCGCTTGCCGGCATCGCGCTCGCCGCCGCAGCCGAATACCACCCCGATGCGGGCGCGCGGAAAATGCGCCCGCAAGGCCCCTAGGGCGTGGTCGAGCGCATCCGGCGTGTGGGCATAGTCCACGAACAGCCACACCCCGCGGCCGCTTCGCCCGATCCGCTCCATGCGCCCGGCAGGCGGACGCAATCCCGAAAGCGCCGCAAGCAACGCCTCCCGCTCGAGGCCGGCGGTCGCGCGGGCCAGCAACAACGCGGCCGCCAGATTGGACGCCTGGAAGGGACCGTAGAGCCCGAGCTTGACCCGCAACGGATTGCCTTCCCAGCAAAGGTCGAGCTCGAGCCCCTCCGGATGGGCGCGCACCCGGTCCATGCGAAGCTCGACCTCGCCGCGACCGTAGCGGAGCAGGCGCAGGCCGCGCCGTGCGCAGAGTGCGGTGATCTCATCCGCGCGCCGGCTGTCGGCGTTGACCACCGCAAGCCCGTCCGCGGGCAGGAGGTCCGTAAAGAGCCGGGCCTTGGCGGCGAAATAGGAATCCAGATCCCGGTGGTAGTCGAGATGGTCGCGTCCGAACTGGGTCCAGGCGGCGGCCTGCAACCGGAGACCGTCGAGCCGCCGCTGGTCGAGGCCGTGGCTCGAGGCCTCGAGGGCGATGTGGGTGAAGGAGCTGCGGGCGAGCTGCGCGAGCAGCTCGTGCAACAGCGCCGCATCCGGGCTCGTGAGGGACGGGATCGGCCCCTCGAGCGGCGGATCCACGCCCAGGGTGCCGAGACTCGCCGCCCTGATGCCACAGGCACGCCACAGCGCGGCCAGGAAGCTCACCGTGGAGCTCTTGCCGTTGGTGCCGGTTACGGCCACCACCACCGGCGGCTGCTGTGGGAAGAAACGGGCGCACATGCGCGCATAGGCCCGGCGGGGATCTGGCGCCACCACCACCGGAACCCGCCCACCATAGGCCCGGATCCGCTCGTCGCCGAGCAGCGCCACCGCGCCCCGGGCAAGGGCCTCGGGGACAAAGGCGAAACCGTCCCGCTGCCATCCGGCAAGCGCCGCAAACAGCGCCCCCGGCTGCACCGCGCGGCTGTCGCAGGTGACCTGCCGCACCGCCACCGCGCCGTCCCCGACCAGCGACACCTCCTCATCCACCAGGTCGCAGAGCCGCAAAGCCTTCCTCCCTGCGTCCGGTGCGTCCGTTCACGACGGGATAGACCTGCAAGCGGGCGAGCAGCGCGCGGCGGGCGCGCGGCGTCGAAGGCGGCACGCCCAACAGCGGGCCTGCCCGCGCGATGACTCTGCCCACCGCCGGAGCGGCCGTCCAGCCGCCATAGCGAAAGCCGAAGGTGGCCTCCGTCCCCTGCGGTTCGTCGAGCAATACCAGCACCAGGTAGCGCGGATCCTCGATGGGGAACAGGCCGACGAAGGAGGACACCACCTCTCCCGAGCGATAGCCCCGCCCGCCTGGAAGCGGTTTGTCGGCGGTGCCGGTCTTGCCGCCCACCAGATAGCCCGGCACCCGCGCCCGCTGGCCCGTGCCCCGCTCCACCGTCAGCCACAGCAAAAACCGCAGATCGCGGATGAGCTGGGGCGGGAGCTCCAGATCGCGCAGCACCCCGCCCCCGCCCTTGACGAGCGTGGCGCGCCGCAGCCGACCGTCGCCCACCAACGCCGCCACCGCTCGGGCGAAGTGGAGCGGGGTGACGGCGATGCCGTGACCGAAGGCCACCGTCGCCAGCACGATGTCCTTCCACTCCCGCGGCCACAGCGGCTGCTCCCGCGCGGCCAGCTCCACCCGGAGCGGATCCCGCAACCCGAGCCGTTCCAGATAGCGCCGCTGCACCTCAGCCCCGGCGGCGAAGCTCATCTGCACGATGCCGATGTTGGAGGAGAAGGCCAGGATCTCCGGAACCGAGAGCCAGCGCCGTTTGGCGTGGTCGTCGTCGATGCGGTTGCGGCCGATGCGGAGCGGCTGGGTGGCATCGAAACGATCGGCCAGATCGACGCGGCCGGACCCCAGGGCGGCGGCGGCGGTGATCACCTTGAACAGCGATCCGAGCTCGTACACGCTGCCGGTGCAGCGGTTGCGGCGCTGCTCCGGCGTCGCCTCCGCGAAGCGGTTGGGATCGAAGTCGGGCAGGCTTGCGAGCGCGAGCAGCTCGCCGCTTCGCACATCCAACACCAGCCCGCACGCCCCCTTGGCCCGGAACCGGCGATAGGCGGCAAGCAGCTCCTCGCGCAAAAGCTGCTGCACCCGCACGTCCACCGCAAGCCGCAGGGCTTCTTCGCTGCGCGGGTCGGTGAGGGTGCGGTCGAGGGCGAACTCCACCCCTGCGAGGCCGCGCCCATCCACATCGACCCCGCCCAACAGGTGCGCGAGCAGGCTCCGCTGCGGATAGACGCGGCGGGCCGCGGGCAGGAACAGCAGCCCCGGCAGACCGAGCTCCTGAACGGCCCGCTGTTCGGCGGGAGAAAGCCGCCGCTTCACCCAGGCGAAGCGCTTGCCGGCCCGAAACCGCTTCCGCAGTTCCGCCTCCTCCACCCCGGACAGCACGCGAGCGAGCGCCCGGGCCGCCTGCCGCCGATCGGGAAGGCGGCTGGGATCCACCGCCAGGGCCAGCCCCGGCACGCTGGTCGCAACCAGACGACCGTTGCGGTCGCGCAGGTCGCGGCGCCAGGCGCCGGTCGGCCCCCGCTGCTCCTCGAGGCCGGATCCGGCGGCCCGCTCCTCGCCGCCGTAGCGGCGCTCGAGATCCACGAGCCTCATCCCGACGCTGGCGAAGGCCAGGAGGAAGACCACGGACAACAGCCTGAGCCGCGCCCGCAGGCGTCTCAGCTCGTCTCCTTCCGCAGCGCCCGGCCTCACCGCCCGACCTCCCCGATCACCGGGACCACCGGTCGGGCCCGCACCGGCACGCTCGCCCCAGACGGCAAGGGCAGCGCCACCACCCGCAGCGCCCAGGCGAGCTCGGCGCGCGTTCCGATGTCCTCGAGCGCCACCATCCGGGATGCGGTGGCGGGCTCCATGCCCAGCTCCGCGGCCAGGGCCGCGAGCCGTTGCGGACGCGCCAGATAGGCATAACGGGCCCGCAATACCCGGATCTCCCCCTCGAGTTGCTTCACCGCGGCCAGCACCGCCCGCCTCTCCTCCTCGAGCCGCGCCACCTCGTGCTTGAGACCGAGCACCAGGCTGGCCACACCGGCGAGCAGAAACAAAAGCATCACCGCCACCCGCGACATCACCCCGTCGTCCCCCACGCCGGTCCGGACGCCTGCCCGACCTCCGCCTGCGCCAACCGTTCCGCCGCCCGCAACCGGGCCGAACGCGCCCGGGGATTGGCCGCCACCTCCTCCGGCTTGGGGCGGATCACCTTGCGGTGCAGAGAGCGCCAGCCGGACGCATCCCGGCCGCCGCCGGAACCCTTGAGAAAGCGTTTGACCATTCGGTCCTCGAGGGAATGGTAGGAGATCACCACCATCCGCCCGCCGGCGGCCAGCACCCGGGCCGCCGCCTCGAGCCCCCGCTCGAGCTCGCCGAGCTCGTCGTTGACGGCGATGCGCAGGGCCTGGAAGGTGCGGGTGGCGGGATGCAGCCGTCCGCGCCCACGCCCCGCCACCTGGGCGACCAACCGGGCGAGCTCGCCGGTGGTGCGGATCGGCCCTTTGCGCCGGGCCGTCACGATGGCGCGGGCGATGCGCCGTGCCTGGGGTTCTTCGCCGAACTCCCACAGCAGACGGGCGAGGTGCTGCTCGTCCAGGCGGTTGACCAGATCGGCGGCGCTCGTCCCGCGCCCCTCCATGCGCATGTCGAGCGGACCGTCCCGGGAAAAGGCGAAGCCGCGGGCGGCGTCCTGGAGCTGCAGCGACGACAGGCCGAGATCGAACAACACCCCGTCCACCGGCCCGATGCCGTGTTCGGCGAGGATCCGGTCCAGCCCTCCAAAACGCCCCTCGAGCATGCGGAACCGGGGCTCTTGGTCGGCCAGCCGACGGCCGCGGGCGACCGCATCGGGATCCCGGTCGATCCCCACCACCCGACAGGGCGCGGCGGCGAGCAGCGCCCGGGTGTGTCCGCCGGCGCCGAAGGTGGCGTCGACATACACCCCATGCGGCCGCGGCGCCAAACACGCCACCACCTCGCGCACAAGCACCGGGACGTGACCTTCCTCGGCCATGATCGCGTCCACAGCCGTCCACAAGGCGCCCACAAGACGACCCGCCCCCGCTTCTGGCCCAAGCGCTGGGGAGAAGCCGACGATGACTACAGGAACGGGGCGGCGGAACTCCGGGTCGTCGACGTCAACCGTTCATATTGTTGCATTCGTGGGACGACAGCCGTGCGGAAGACTGTGTTTTACTCCTCCACGTCGACATCGCTGTTACCACAGGGAAACTACATTCGCAATAGAGAATACTTTCTAGATCTCTCCCGACATCGAGAGATAGCTTGCGCACCCCGTGCGACGTCTGTCCTGAGAGGGGAACCGCCGACGCCCACTCTATGGGTGGCATCCCCGGCGGTCAAGCAGCGGTCGCTGAGAAATCCGATCAAAAACCGCCTTTATGGGCTTGATCTAAGACGCTAATCCCAGTATGGGGATGGATCTGTGGATAAGTCGGCGGTACGGGTCGGGTGGCCTGTAAGCCGGGTTCTGTACCCGGGGCGTATCCCGGGCGACGGCCATTCCTCTGGGACGCGGGTTGCCCCGCGCCTCGCGCGACCTACCCGAGCGGCGGGTCCGGAAACCGACCGGCGTCGTGCGCCTGCCGCTCCTACTCGGTCTTGCTCCCGGTGGGGTTTGCCGTGCCGCCTCCGTCGCCGGAGACGCGGTGCGCTCTTACCGCACCCTTTCACCCTTGCCCGCAGGCCGACAGGCCCCGGCGGGCGGTCTGCTCTCTGTGGCACTGTCCCTGGGGTTGCCCCCGCCGGGCGTTACCCGGCACCGTGTTTCCGTGGAGCCCGGACTTTCCTCCCCCGCACATGCGCGCCTGCCGCACGCATGCGGGAGCGGCCGTCCGGCCACCCGACCCGTTCTATAACATGCGCACGGCTGCCGGGAGGAGCAAGGGGGTCAGACGCGGCCGTAGACATCCTCGCGCCGCTCGATGTCGTCTTCGCTCAAGAGA
>JALSGW010000035.1 GCA_026982585.1 Alphaproteobacteria bacterium
CATCGCCCTGCGGCTGGGACTGCGGTACGTGTATGTGGGCAATGTGGACGACGAAGAGGCGGAGAGCACCTATTGCCCCGGCTGCGGCCTCAAGGTGGTCGGCCGCTTTTGGTATCGGATCACGGCCTGGGAGCTCGATGGAAGCGGACGGTGCCGGCGCTGCGGCAGCCGGATCCCCGGCCGCTTCGAGGCCCGGCCGGGAGTCTTCGGGCCGCGGCGGCGGCTCTTGCCTTGGGTTGGTGGATCTGATGTGAGAGCGGCCATGCCGGAGCGGTGCTCCGGCGTGTGAGGGAGAGCCGATATGAGCAGAGACCAGGGTGCCGCGCGCCGCGAGCTCAAGGATCGCCTCCTCGAGGCCGCCCTCCAGCACGCGGCCTTCGAGGGATGGGGCGACCGCACCCTCGAGGCCGCGGCCCGGGATCTCGGCATGGATGCGGCCCAGGCCCGGCGCCTGTTCCCGGCGGGCGGCAGCAGCCTCCTCGCCTGGCTCGAGGACTGGGCGGACCGGCGGATGTTGGAGGAGGTGGCGGGCGAGGATCTGAGCCGGTTGCCCCTGCGCCGGCGGATCGCGCGCCTGGTGCGGGCCCGCTTCCAGGCGCTCGCACCCCATCGCGAGGCCCTGCGGCGGGCGGCGGCGGCGCGGTTGTTGCCCCACCATCTGCCCGAGGGGCTCAAGGCGCTGTGGCGCACGGTGGACCGCATCTGGAGCACCGCCGGCCTCGGCGATCCCGGCGAGGGCGCCGCCTTCTACAGCCGCAGACTGATGCTCGCCGCCATCCTGCTCGCCACCTTCCTCTACTGGCTCGAGGACGATTCCGAATCCTTCCACGCAAGCTGGTCCTTTTTGGACCGGAGGATCGAGGACGCCCTCACCCTCGGCCGCTGGACGGCCGGCCTCGGCGGCTGGATGCCCTTCGGCCGCCGCCCGCACAGGACCAGTCCCTAAGGCCGGCGATGCAGCCGTCCTTCCGCCCCGACATCCTCCGGCTGCGCCCCTCCCCGCTCGCCGAGATCGCAGCCCTCGGCCGCGACGATCCCGAGGTGCTGGCGCTGTGGTTCGGCGAAGGCGACGAACCGACGGCGGCCTTCATCCGCGAGGCGGCGAAGCGAGCCCTCGATGCCGGCCGCACCTTCTACACCCCGCCGCGCGGGCTTCCCGAACTGCGGCGGGCGATCGCGCAATCCTACCGCACGACGCACGGCATCGCCATCGATCCCGAGCGCATCACCGTGCCCGGATCGAGCATGCTCGCCCTCCACATCGCCTGCCGCACGGTGCTCGCGCCGGGCGACGAGCTGCTGGTGCTGGCCCCCTTTTGGCCCAACCTCCGTTTTGCGGCGGAACTCGCGGGTGCCCGGGTGCGGGAGGTCCCCTTGCGGCGCGGTGAAACACGCTGGGAGCTGGACGTCGAGGCCCTGGCGCGCGCCGTCACCCCCCACACCCGCGCCCTCTACGTGAATTCCCCCGCCAATCCCAGCGGCTGGGTGATGAACGCCGCCGAGCGGGAGGCGTTGCTCGACTTCTGCCGATCACACCGGCTCGCCGTGCTCGCCGACGAAGTCTACGAGCGGGTGGTCTTCTCGGACGAGCCGGCCGCACCGAGCCTGCTCGCCGCGATGGAAGAGGAGGAGCCGCTGTTCGCCGTCGGCGGATTCTCCAAGGCCTGGGCGATGACCGGCTGGCGCGTGGGCTGGCTCGTCCACCCGCCCGAGCTGGCACCGGCGATGGCGGTCTTGGCCGAGGTCCACAACACCAGCGCCACTTCCTTCGTCCAGTACGCGGCCCTCGCGGCCCTGGAGGAAGAGGGCGAAACATTCATCGCCCGCCTGCGCGCCCGGCTGGTCCACAACCGCGCCCTGGTGATGGAACTGCTCGGCGATCACCCGCGGGTCGAGCTGCTTTCGCCGGAAGGCGCCTTCTACGCCTTCCCCAGGATCGCGGGCATCCGCGACAGTGTCGCCTTCTGCCGCCTTTTGTTGCGTCGCAGCAAGGTCGGTCTGGCCCCCGGCAGCGCCTTCGGGCGCGGGTTCCACGACTATGTGCGCCTGTGTTTCGCGCTCTCGCCGGAACGGCTGCGGGAGGCCTTGTTGCGCCTGCGAAGTGCGCTCGACGACCGCCGGCCGTAGGGGTGCTGAGCGAGCCATGCGCGGGGCGCATGGCAGATGCGCGCGAGCGACGGTTGTGTCGGGGCGGGGGAGAGGGTATTTGTGCGTTGCAGCAAGGGGAACGGT
This sequence comes from Alphaproteobacteria bacterium, assembly GCA_026982585.1. GTDB lineage: Bacteria > Pseudomonadota > Alphaproteobacteria > Geminicoccales > Geminicoccaceae > HRBIN39. Next base: position 2,233 of record JALSGW010000035.1, read on the forward strand.
TCTGCGGTTCCACTTGCGGCGAGTTTCCCTTCCCTCCCTGGCCGATGGTACTTGCGGCTCCCGATCCGGGAGCCGCCTTTTTGTTTGGTGTGGAGGAAGGAGCCGGCTTGCACGGGGCCGGCTCGCCTGGGGTGGGTCGTGCCGGGCTCACCCGCCCATGGCCTGGATGGCCTCGTGCAGGGCGAGGGTTTTCTCGGCCATGGCCACGTGGAGGTTTTCCACGAGACGGCCGTCCACCACCACCACCCCCCGGCCTTCGGCCCGCGCCTGCTGCCAGGCGTCGATGATGCGCCTGGCCTGGGCCACCTCTTCCTCGCTCGGGGCGAAGGCGCGGTTGGCGGCCTCGATCTGGCGCGGATGGATCAGGGTCTTGCCGTCGAAGCCGAGCTCCCGGCCCTGGCGGCAGACCGCTTCGAAGCCTTCCATGTCCTGGAGGTCGAGGTGGACCCCGTCGAGGATGGCGAGGCCGTTGGCCTTGGCGGCGAGCAGGCAGAGGCCGAGGGAGGTGAGCAGCGGCAAGCGCATGGGCGTGTGCCGGCAGTCGAGTTCGCGGGCGAGATCGGAGGTGCCCATGACGAAGCAGGTCACCCGGGGATGGGCCTGGGCGATGGCATCGGCGTTGAGCACCCCCCGCGCCGTCTCCAGCATGCACCAAACGGCGAGCTCCTCCGGCGCACCGTGGGCTTCCAGCACCGCCACCGAGCGGCGCACGAGGTCCGGGGAGTCCACCTTGGGCAGCAGGATGGCGTCGGCGCCGGCGGCGGCCATGGCCACCAGATCCTCATACCCCCACGGGGTATCGAGGCCGTTGACGCGCACGATCAGCTCCCGGCGGCCGAAGGCCGCGCGTTCGGTCAGGGTGCGGCGGATGATCTCGCGCGCCTCGACCTTGGCGTCCGGCGCGGTGGCGTCCTCGAGGTCGAGGATCACCCCGTCCACCGGCAGGGTCTTGGCCTTTTCCTGGGCGCGGGTGTTGGAACCCGGCATGTAGAGCACGCTCCGACGGGGCCGAATGGCTATCTTCATCGCTGTCCTCCCCTTGCGCCTGCGCCCCCTCCTTAGCCCCGAAGGCGCGAGTGGCAAGCAGCGCGGAAAAGCCTTCCCGCAGTGTGGGACCGCGGCCCCGCTCAGCGCCGGGCAGCACCCCGGGCCGCCGCGCGCAGGGCGGCGATGGCCCGGGCGTAAGGGGGATTTCGGAACACCGCGGATCCCGCCACCAGCACGTCGGCGCCCGCGCGCACCACCAGCGGCGCGGTCTCGGGGTCGATGCCGCCGTCCACCTCGATCCGCACCGGTCGCGATCCGATCAGGGCGCGCAGGCGCTCGATCTTCTCCACCATCCCGGGCAGGAAGCGCTGGCCGCCGAAGCCGGGGTTGACGGTCATCACCAGCACCAGGTCGATGCGGTCGAGCACATAGGCGATGATCTGTTCCGGGGTGTGGGGGTTGAGGCTCACCCCGGCGCGTTTGCCCAGCGCGGCGATGAGCTGGAGGGTGCGGTCGAGGTGTTTGGTGGCCTCGGCGTGCACGATGATGCGATCAGAGCCGGCGGCGGCGAAGGCTTCGAGGTAGGGGTCGACGGGCTCGATCATCAGGTGGGTGTCGAAGCACTTGGCGGAATAGGGCCGGATCGCCCGCACCAGTTCGGGGCCGAAGGTGAGGTTGGGCACGAAGTGGCCGTCCATGACGTCGAGGTGGATCCAGTCGGCGCCCGCCTCGTCCACCGCCTTCACCTCCTCGCCGAGACGGGCGAAGTCGGCGGCGAGGATGGAGGGGGCGATCAGCACCTCACGGCTCATGGATGTTCTCCCGCTGGCCGGGCGGCCTTGGACCTTAAAGAAAAAGGGGTCACCGGAGCGTTCCGGTGACCCAAATCGCTCGTCGGGGAGGCAACACAAGACGCCGGCACTGGCCGGCGGCGGCCGGACGACCGGCCCCGACGCGCCCAGCGATCAGCGCCCTCCGGGTCCGATCCCCGGCCCGTACGCCGGGCGGAACCAGGCCGCCCGACATACCTCCGACCCCTTGCGGGGAATGCCGTGCACCATATCCACGCGCACCGCGATGCCCTGATCTTTCCGCCGCGGTTCGGATCCGCCGAAGCCTTCCGAAGGACCGCCGCCGCCCCGGCGCGCGCCAAGGCGGATCCGAAAGCAAGCGGACACGGCCAACACGTTCCCACAGGAGCCCGGCTGCCTGCGATCGCCGCGTCGGCTTTCCATCCGATGTGCTGCGCGGAGGCCAACCGCAACCTCCGGCTGCGCGATCCTGCGCTCCGGCTTTCTCCGGACCACCGCCGTTGTTCATCCCTGGCCGTTTCTGCTGCCATCGATACACCGGCTGGGCCCGCGCGTCCACGCGCAAGCGCGCGAGCGGAGGCGGCGGCCATGTTCAGCGGGAATCGCGCGGGCCGCGCTCGGCGGCCCGGGCCAAGGCCGCGAGGCCGGGCAGCGTCTTGCCCTCGATGAATTCGAGGAAGGCGCCGCCCGCGGTGGAGACGTAGCCGAATTGGTCGAGCACGGCGGCCTTGGCCAGCGCCGCCACGGTGTCGCCGCCGCCGGCCACGCTCTCGAGCCGGCCCTTTCGGGTGAGTTCCGCGACCGTCCGCGCCACCTCCACCGTGGCCCGCTCGAAGGGCGGCACCTCGAAGGCGCCGAGCGGCCCGTTCCACAACAGCGTCCGCACCTCACCGAGACGGCTCTGGATGCGGCGCACGCTCTCGGGGCCGAGGTCGAGGACCATCTCCCGCTCGCCGACCTCCGCGACCGCCACCGTGCGGGTCGGCGCATGCGGACGCAATTCCTCCGCCACCACCGCATCCACCGGAAGCATCAGCTGGCAGCCGCGCTCCGCCGCCCCGGCCAGGATCTCCCGGGCGGTGGCCACCATCTCCCGTTCCACGAGCGAGCGGCCGAGGTTCAGTCCCTGTGCGGCGAGAAAGGTGTTGGCCATGCCGCCGCCGAGCACGAGCACATCCACCCGCGCGGTGAGATGGTCCAGCACGGCCAGTTTGGTGGACACCTTGGCGCCCCCCACGAGGGCCGCGGTGGGGCGCCGGGCTCCGCCCAGCACCCGCTCGAGCGCCCGCACCTCGGCCTCGAGCAGCCGGCCGGCGTAGGCGGGAAGGCGGTCCGCGAGACCGGTGATGGAGGCGTGGGCGCGGTGCGAGCAGGAAAAGGCGTCGTTGACGTAGACTTCGCCGAGCTCGGCGAGGGCGGCCGCGAAGTCGGGATCGTTCCGTTCCTCGCCGGGATGAAAGCGCAGGTTCTCGAGCAGCGCCACCTCCCCGTCGCCGAGCCCCTCCACCACGGTGCGGGCCGCCGGCCCGACGCAGTCCTCGCCGAAGGCCACCGGCCGCGCGAGCACCGCCTCCAACACCGGCGCCACCGGCCGCAGCGACATGGCCGGCTGGCGGCGGCCCTTGGGGCGGCCGAAGTGGGACAGCACCACCACCCGCGCCCCGCCCCGGCACAGTTCGAGCAGGGTCGCCGCCGCCCGTTCGATGCGGGTGGCGTCCGTGATCTCCCCGTCCTGCATCGGCACGTTGAAGTCCACCCGCACCAGCACCCGGCGTCCCTTGGGCGCGAGCCGATCGAGGGTGAGGAATGGGGCCATGGCCTCAGCTCCCGCCGAAGTGGCGCGCCACGTCCAGCATGCGGTTGGAAAAGCCCCACTCGTTGTCGTACCAGGAGGCGATGCGCACCAGACGGCGCTCCAGCACCTTGATGGAGGCGAGGTCGACGATGGAGCTCGCCGGATGGCCGTTGAAGTCCATGGAGACCAGGGGCTCGCGGTGGTAGGCGAGCACGCCCGCAAGCGGCCCCCGGGCGGCCTCGACGATCGCCGCCTCCACCTCCTCCGCGTCCACCTCCCGTCCCGGCACGAAGGTGAGGTCGACCAGGCTCACATTCGCGCAGGGCACCCGGATCGCCACCCCGTCGAGCTTGCCCTGGAGCTCCGGCAGCACGAGCCCCACCGCCCGCGCCGCGCCGGTGGAGGTGGGGATCATGTTGAGCGCCGCCGCCCGCGCCCGGCGCAGGTCCTTGTGCACCACGTCGAGGATCCGCTGGTCGTTGG
>JALSGW010000036.1 GCA_026982585.1 Alphaproteobacteria bacterium
GGAGCGCCTCAAGGGGATCCTGCTCGAAGCCGGTGAAGGCGCCGGCGGCTGGAGTCCCCTTGTCCGGGCGCGGAACTAGCAACGTTCGGATCCCGCCAGGGCCCGCTGACGCAGGAGATGATCGGCCAGCACGCAGGCCACCATGGCCTCGCCCACCGGCACGGCCCGGATTCCGACGCAGGGATCGTGGCGGCCGCGGGTGGTGACCAGCCGCGGGCGCCCGAGTCGGTCGATGGTCCGCTGGGGCTGGAGGATGGAGGAGGTGGGCTTGACGGCGAAACGCACCACCACCTCGGCGCCGGTGGAAATGCCGCCGAGAATGCCACCCGCTCGGTTGGTGCGAAAGCGCGGGCGGCCGTCCTCGAGCACCAGCTCGTCGGCGTTTTCCTCGCCGCGCAGGCGGGCTGCGCCGAACCCGGCGCCGATCTCCACCCCCTTGACCGCGTTGATGCTCATGATCGCCTTGGCGAGATCGGCGTCGAGCTTGTCGTAGACCGGCTCGCCGAGCCCGGGCGGCACGCCGCGGGCCACCACCTCCACCACCGCGCCCACCGACGAGCCCTCCTTGCGGACCTTTTCGATCAACTCCGCGAAGCGCCGGGCGGCCTCGGGGTCCGGGCAGAAGAAGGGGTTGCGGAGGATTTCCGCGCGATCGAAGCGGCTGCGGTCGATCTCCTCGCCGCCCACCGCCACCACATAGCCGAAAATGTCCACCCCCTCGCCGAGCACGCGCCGGGCCACCGCCCCGGCCGCCACCCGACAGGCGGTCTCGCGGGCGGACGCCCGGCCGCCGCCCCGCCAGTCGCGGATGCCGTACTTCATCTCGTAGGTGAAGTCGGCGTGGCCGGGACGGTAGAGGTCCTTGATGTCCTCATAGTCCTTGGAGCGGGCGTCCACATTGTCGATGAGGAGACAGACCGGGGCGCCGGTGGTGAGGCCGCCGAACACCCCCGAGAGAATCCGCACCCGGTCCGGCTCCCGCCGCTGGCTCACATAGCGGCTGCCGCCCGGGCGCCGCAGATCCAACCAGCGCTGGATGTCCGCCTCCGCAAGCGGCAGCCGCGGGGGAACCCCGTCCACCACCACGCCGATCGCCGGCCCGTGGCTCTCGCCGAAGGTGGTGAAGCGGAACAGGGTGCCGAAAGAGGAACCCGCCATCCCCGCCCTAGTCCCTCACCACCGAGATGTCGGGCGCGTCCACCGCCTTCATCCCCACCACGTGATAGCCGCAATCCACGTGGACGATCTCCCCGGTCACGCCGGAGCCGAGATCCGAGAGCAGGAACAGGGCGGCGCGCCCCACGTCCTCGATGGTGACGTTGCGCTTCAAGGGCGCGTTGTAGCGGTTCCATTTGAGGATGTAGTGGAAATCGCCGATCCCGCTCGCGGCCAGGGTGCGCACCGGTCCCGCGGAAATGGCGTTGACCCGGATGTTGGCGCCGCCGAGATCCACCGCCAGATAGCGCACCGACGCCTCGAGGGCGGCCTTGGCCACGCCCATCACATTGTAGTGGGGGGTGACGCGCTCGGCGCCGATGTAGGTGAGGGTGAGCAGGGATCCGCCCCGCTCCCGCATGAGGGGCTCGGCGCGACGGGCCAGATCGGTGAAGGAATAGCAGCTCACGAGCAGCGTGTCCTGGAAGTTCTCCCGGGTGGTGTCGATGTAACGCCCCTTGAGCTGTTCGCGGTCGGACCAGGCGATCGCGTGCACCAGGAAGTCGAGCGCGCCCCACCGCTCGGCGATGTCGGCAAACAAGCGGTCCAGGCTGTCCGCATCGGTGACGTCCGCATCGGCCACGATGGTCGCCCCCAGGCGCTCGGCCAGAGGCAACACCCGGCGGCGCAGGCTGTCGCCCTGCCAGGTGATGGCCAGTTCCGCTCCCTCCGCCGCGAGTTCGCGGGCGATCCCCCAGGCGAGGGACCGTTCGTTGGCGATACCCATAACCAGGCCTCTTTTGCCGGCCATGAGGGCGGTGGACATGACGGCCCGTCCTCCGTTGCTGATGGTGATGGCCCGATCCTCATGCGGATCCGGGCGCCTGGGCTTCCCCCGACTCCCGATCGCGCTCCAGCCGCAGGCGCAGGAGCGCGCTGTTGAGCTCCGCACCGAAGATGAAGATGGCGGCCGAGATGTAGAAGAACAGGAGGGTCAGGACAATGCCCCCGAGGCTGCCGTAGACCAGGCTGTAGCGGGCGAAATTGCGCAGATACCACGAAAAGGCCTCCGCCACCAGGATCCAGGCCACCACCGCCACCAGGGATCCGGGCAGCACGTCGCGGAGCCTGAGCTCCAGATCGGGCAGCACCAGATTGAGCAGCACCGTGAGCGCGAACAAAATCCCGGCGCCCACGCCGTAGCGCAGCAGTTCATCCAGACTGCCCGCGAGCGCCTCCCGCTGGGACAGCCACGCCACCACCTCCCGAGCCACCGGCCAGGCGATCAAGGCCGTCGCGGCCACCACGATGGCGACCGCCGATAGCACCGTGAGCCACAGACTGTAGAGCCGCCCGATCAGGAAGTGGGGCGGATCCGGCACCTTGTAGGCGTGGTTCATGGCGTGGCGCAGGCTCTCGAGACCCGAGGATGCGAACCACAGCGACACCAGAATGGTGAAGGTGAGCACCCCCGCCCCGGGACCCGCCAGCACCTCCTCGATCGCCGGCGCCAGCACCGCCGCCACCTCCGGCGGGATCAGGGCGAGGGCGAGCTCGACGAGCCGCCTCGCGACCTCGGTCTCCCCCACCACACCCGCGACCGCCAGCAACAGGATGAGGAAGGGAAACACCGCGAACAGGCTCACGAAGGCGATGTTGCCGGCGAGGATGAGGGCGTCGCTGAAGAACAGTTCGCTGAGCGCCTCGGCGAAGGCGAGCCGCCACAGCCGCAACCGCGCCCCAAGCCGGTTTCCCGCCTGCCGCAGCTCCTGCACCAGGCGCTTGCGGCGGCTTTTGAGGGGCACCACCGGCCCCGGCAGGCCGGCGATCGGCTCGAGGGCGGGAAGCCGCGCTGCCGGAAAGGCGGCCGCTGGCTGTGTCCGCTCCGGCTCCGGCCCGCCGGCCGGCGGATAGCGCTTGGGCGGATCGCGTCCCCGCTCCTCCGCCCTAATAGGCATATTCGCGGAAGAGCGGATCCACGCTCTCTCGCCAGGGGCCATGATAGCGCTCGAGCTTCTCCTCGGCAGGGGTGCGTCCGCTCTGGGCGATCTCGAACAGGCGGGCAAGGTACTGGCGCTCGTCGTTGCCGTCGAGATCGGTGTAGGAGCGCGCCTTCAGACCGGCGCTCGCGATCTCCAGCAGATCGAGCGCCCATTCCCGCAGCGTGCGCCCCCGAAAGCGCACCGCCAGGGCGCGCCGCGGCACCTCGCGCCGGAGATAGCGGTGGTCCTCGAGGGTCCAGTCCCGGCACAGCTCCAACGCCGCATCGAGGCTGGGCGGGTGGTAGAGCAGGCCGGTCCACAAAGCCGGCAGGCCGCACAGCTCCCGCCACGGCCCGCCGTCCGCCCCGCGCATCTCCAGATAATGTTTGAGGCGCACGTCGGTGAAAATGGTGGTGAGATGGTCGGCGAAATCGCTCAGCGTCGCCACCTCCCCCTCGAAACCGGGCAGCTTGCCCTCGAGGAACAGCCGAAACGGATGGCCGGCGACGTCGATGTAGCGGCCGTCGCGATAGACGAAATACATGGGCACATCGAGCACATAGTCCACGTAGCGCTCGAACCCCATGCCCTCCTCGAAGACAAAGGGCAACAGCCCGCAGCGATCCGGATCCGTGTCGCTCCAGACATGGCTTCGGTAGCTGAGATAGCCGCTCGGCCGGCCGTCGCGGAACGGGGAGTTGGCGAACAGGGCGGTGACGACGGGCTGGAGCGCCATGGCGGCCCGGAACTTGCGCACCATGTCGGCTTCGCTCGCAAAATCCAGGTTCACCTGGATGGTGCAGGTGCGCAGCATCATGTCGAGGCCGAGCCGTCCCACCCGGGGCATGTACCGGCGCATGATGGCGTAGCGACCCTTCGGCATCCAGGGGATGTCCTCCCGGCGCCATTTGGGCTGGAAGCCGAGACCGAGCAGACCGACCCCGAGCGGCTCGGCGATGGTGCGCACCTGTTCGAGATGGGTGTGCACCTCGGCGCAGGTCTCATGGAGGTGCAGAAGCGGCGCCCCGGCGAGCTCGAGCTGCCCGCCGGGCTCCAGGGTGATGCGGGCGCGCCCCTGCTCGAGCGCGATGGGACGGCCGTCCTCCTCGATCACCCGCCAGCCGAAGCCCCGGGCGAGACCCATCAAAAGATCGCGGATGCCGCCCGGCTCCTCGTAGGCCAAAGGTCGCAGATCGCGCCACCGGAACGCGAACTTCTCGTGTTCGGTGCCGATGCGGAAATCACCGGGCGGCTTGCACCCTTGCTCCAGATAGGCGACCAGCTGCCGCCGGTCGCTCACCGGTTCACCCTTCCCCGCAGGCGGTCCGGACATCTGGGCGCTCCCCTGAGCTCTCGCTCCATCCCCGGCCTGGGACCACGGACGGTGTGCGATCAATAGCCGCGGGCGCGGTCGACGAGACCCCTGAGCGGCCGACCGTCGCGCAGCCTCTGGAGATTGTCGGCCACAAACGCGGCGCCGGTCTCGGGCAACCCATATCCGGCCACGTGCGGCGTGATGCGGATACGGGGATGCCGCCAGAAGGGATGGTCGGCATCGAGCGGCTCGAAGGGCACGGTGTCGAGCCAGGCCCCCCGCAGATGCCCCCGATCCAGCGCATCGAGCAGATCCTCCTCCACCAGATGGCCGCCCCGCCCCACATGGACCAGCGCCGCACCGGCCGGCAAGCGTGCGAACAGCTCGGCGTCGAGCACACCCCGGGTCTCGGGCGTGAGCGGCAACAGGCAGACCAGCACATCCACCTCGGCGAGAAAGGCGTCGCGCTCTGTTGCCCCGGCGAAACACGCCACGCCGGCAAGGCTCCTGCGGGTGCGGCTCCAGCCCCGCACCGTGAAACCCGCATCCCTGAGCCGCTCCGCCACCGGGGCGCCGATCTCACCGAGCCCCATCACGCCCACTCGGGTCTCAGCAAGCGGCCTGGGCAACCGGGTCTGCCACCTGCAGGCCCGCTGCAGCTCCGCATAACGGTCGAACTCACGATGGTAATACAGCGCCACCGCCAACAGAAAATCCCCCATGGTGGCGACCAGCGACGGGTCCACCATGCGGCACAAGGGCACGTCGGGCAGGGTCGGATCGGCGAGCAGGTCATCGACGCCGGCGCCGAGCGAGAACACCGCCTTGAGCGCCGGAAGCGATGCGAGCAGTCCCCGCGGCGGCCGCCACACCAGCGCCGCCTCGATGCCCTTCGGGTCGCCAAGATCGGGCCACAGCCGGACCTCGAGTCCCGGCAGCCGCCGCATGAGCTCGCGCCGCCACGCCTCGCCGTCGTCGACCTCGCTGTAGAACAACAGTGCCACCATCCCCTCCCCTGGCCACCGCCCGCCTGCTATCAGATGTCCGATCCTGCCGGAAGCCGGCCGGGCGCAGGGCTGCCGCGCGCCAACCTCGAGGCTGCGCCCGGCGGCGGGAGGGAGACGATACGGTGACCACACCGCTCGCGATCCTGGAGACCGTCCTCTATGCGGAGGATCTGGACGCCGCCGAGCGCTTCTATCGGGAGGTGCTCGGCCTGCCGTTGGTCGCCCGCAACGATCGGCTGTTCCGCTTCTTCCGGGTGGGCGGGGCCATGCTGCTGCTGTTCCACCCCGAGACCGCCCGCGCGAGCCGGGACGTGCCGGCACACGGCGCCCGGGGACCGGGACATGTGTGTTTCGCGGTGCCGGAGCGCGAGCTCGAGCTGTGGCGCCGCCGGCTTGCAGAGCATCGCGTGGCCATCGAACACGAACACCGCTGGCCCAACGGCGGCCGGTCGCTGTACGTCCGCGATCCGGCCGGCAACAGCGTCGAGTTCGCAAGCCCGCGCATCTGGGGTCTGCCGGACCCCCACCCCGCCCCTTCCCCATCTCATCCACAGCAACCGACCCCGGATTGAGCGCGCCTGAGGTTCTGCTGAGACATGTCCTGAGCCGGGCTCCATGCCGCGCCGCCGTCCGGGACGGACGGTGGATAACGCGGGACGGCCCGCCCCGCACGAAGGGCGGCGAGCGGTCTCGAACGGATCCCGATAGAGCGGACGACCCCGCAGCTCAGCCCTCGGGCCGCCAGGGTTCGTAGTCGCCGGTGGCGGCCTGGCGTCGTCCCCCGGCGAGCAGATGACCGGGCGGACGGAAGGCGTCCGGGCCTCCGCTCGGAT
>JALSGW010000037.1 GCA_026982585.1 Alphaproteobacteria bacterium
GTCCTCGCCCACCTGCGGGAGCGGCCGTCCGGCCACCCGACCCGTTCTATAACATGCGCACGGCTGCCGGGAGGAGCAAGGGGGTCAGACGCGGCCGTAGACATCCTCGCGCCGCTCGATGTCGTCTTCGCTCAAGAGAGCGCCCGTCTGCACCTCGATGAAGACGAGCGGCTCCTCCCCGAGGCAGGCGATGCGGTGCCAACTCCCCCGCGGGATGCGGACGACGTCCTCGGGACCGCATTCGCTGCGCTCGCCGTCCACCCACACCGCGGCCCGGCCCTGGACGATCACCCATTGCTCCTGGCGGTGGCGGTGCCGCTGCAGGGACAGCACGCCGCCGGGCCGCACCGTGATGCGCTTGACCGCATAGGCCACCGCCCCCTCCTCGCCGACCGCGAGCACCTCCCACGTCCCCCAGGGCCGTTCGTCGCGCGCTCCCGGCGCATAGGTGATCCGCATCTCCCCGCTCCTCGCCGCTGCAAACGCGGACCGCAGCTCCAGCCTGGGCGGCAGAGAGGGATTTGGCAAGCGGTGACCGCGGCCGGACATCCCATAGCGCAGCGCCCAATCCGCCCCCGGCGCCGGCCGGAGATCTCCCTCCGCATCACGAGCCCCGGATACGCAGGACCCCGCCCAATGCCTCAGGCGGGGTCCTCAGGTGGCCCAAGCCACAGGTCCGGCTTTCCAGACCGTTTCCGACCCAGGGTCGGTCGAGGATGTTCCATTGTCGGTGGTCCAAGCGGCTTCGATCGTCCGCATCCGGGATCGGACCGAAGCCGGGGCCCGGCTCAAGACCTGGCCCCTCCCATGCTGCCGGGCGGATTCATGACCCTCGGTCACCCTCCCTTCGGCTGGGGTTGCACAGCTCCAGGGCGATCCGCCCGGAACGTGCGCCCGGACGAAGAAGTCCCTGGATCCTCACATCCTGCATGGTCGAGACGGGATGTCAAGGAACGTTCGCCGTCACCGCGCGGGCGAGGCTGTTTCGAATGACTGAAATCTAAACGCTTTCCAATTGCCGCCGCGGTGCTGCGCGTTCAAACAGCTGGGCGCGAACCATGCGCTTTGGGCTGCTGAGGTTGAGGAGGTGGGCATGGACCGGCGCGACTTCATCGTCTCCAGCCTGGCAACGGGCGCCCTGTTGTGGTCTGCAAGGGCCTGGGGCGGCCGGGAGGATGTGGTCAACGTCTACAGCGCCCGGCATTACGGCGACGAAGCGCTCTATCGGGCCTTCACCGAGCGGACCGGAATCGAGGTCCAGCTGCTCGAGGGCAAGCATGAGCAGATCATCCAGCGGCTGATCCAGGAGGGACCGGCCACCCCGGCCGATGTGCTGATCACGGTGGATGCGAGCCGCCTCTACGACGTGGGCGAGCGCGGGCTCTTGCGTCCGGTCCGCTCGGAGGTGCTCGAGAAGGCCATCCCCGCCTATCTCCGGCATCCGGAGGGATTGTGGTGGGGTGTGGCGATCCGCCGGCGCATCGTGGTCTATGCCAAGGGACGGGTCGATCCCGCGGAGCTGCGCCGCTACGAGGACCTCGCCGATCCGCGGTGGAAGGGACGGGTGCTGGTGCGCAGCGGCACCAACCCCTACAATATCAGCTTTGTCGCCTGGATGATCGCCCGCCTCGGCGTCGCCGCCACCGAGGCGTGGTGCCGCGGTTTCGTCGCCAATTTCGCGCGTCCGCCCCAGGGCGGCGACACCGACCAGATCCGCGCGGTGGCGGCCGGCGCCGGCGATCTCGCCCTGGTCAACGAGTATTATCTCGCCCGGCTGCGGGCCTCGGACAAGGCGCAGGACCGCGAGGTGGCGGAGGCGGTGGACGCCATCTTCCCCGACCAGGAGGGGGACGGGGTGCATGTCAATGTGACCGGGGTGGCGGTGACCCGTCACGCCCCCCACCCGGACAACGGGCTGCGCTTTCTCGAATATCTCGCCTCGCCCCCGGCCCAGCGGCATTTCACCACCGTGAGCCTCGAATCCCCCGCCAACCCCGAGGTGGAGCCCCATCCCGCGCTGCGCGATTGGGTCGGCGTCAAGATGGACACCACCAACATCCACAACTACGCCCGCTTCAGCGCCGAGGCGGTGAAGCTCATGGACCGCTGCGGCTGGCGGTGACGGGCCGGATCCGGGGGGCGCACGCCCCCCGATCTCCGATCCCGAACGCCGATCTTGTCCCTTGTCCGCCGCATCGCTTGCCGCTAGCCGGTGGGGGGAACAGCCGGAGCAGGGCCATGCGGGCGGAGGTGCGGTGGATCGGCAAGCGCGGCTTTCTCGCCAAAAGCGGCAGCGGACACGGTCTGGTGGTGGATGTGGCGCCGGAATCCGGGGGCGAAGGGCTCGGGCCGAGCGCCATGGAGCTTTTGCTGCTCGGACTCGGCGCCTGCACCGCCTTCGATGTGGTGGAGATCCTCGAGCGCATGCGGGAGCCGCTCGCCGGGCTCGAAGTGGAGCTGGAGGCGGAGCGGGCGGAGGCGCCGCCTCGGGTCTTCACCCGCATCCGCATGCGCTATCGGGTGCGGGGAGCTGGGCTGGATCGGGCCAAGGTGGAGCGGGCGGTGGCGCTCTCTGCCGAGAAATACTGCTCGGCGTCGGTGATGCTGGGCAAGACGGCGGTCATCGAGCGCGAGATCGAGCTGGTCGATTCCCCCTAGCCGCCGGTGCGCGGAGCAGACGGCGCCAAACCGCGTGGGTTCGCCAGCGCGCCGTTGACAAGCCCCGGCCGCTCGGGTCTATCTCGCAGCTGCGAATTGGCTGCCGCCGTTCGCGAAAGCCGGAGCCGAGTGGCATGGCTGAGCCCAGAGAACGCCCGCTGTCGCCGCACCTCCAGATCTACCGCTGGTCGTTGACGATGGCGCTCTCCATCCTCCATCGCGCGACCGGCGTGGCCCTGGTCTTCGGTCTGTTGCTTCTGGTCTGGTGGCTGGTGGCGCTGGCGCAGGGCGAGGCGGCGTTCGCGACGGTGCGGGCGGTGACCGGAAGCCCGCTCGGCGTGCTGGCGCTCTTTGTCCTCACCCTGGTGCTCTTTTATCATCTCGCGAACGGGGTGCGGCATCTGGTCTGGGATGCGGGCTTCGGCTTCGACAAGGAGACCGCCCGCCAAAGCGGCGTGTTCGTGGTGGTGGCGGCGGTGGGGCTGACCCTCCTCACCTGGCTTGCCGTGCTCGTGATCTGATTCCGTCTGGAAGGGATTCTTCCCATGGCCCTGCAAGGCTTCCTGTCCCGGCTCGGATCGGCGCGCAGCGGCGCCGAGCACTGGAAGCTGCAGCGACTCACCGCTGTCGGCCTCGTGGTGTTGGCGGCGTGGCTGGTGGTCTCCCTGGTGCGCATCGCCGGCGAGCCCTTCGAGGTGGTGCGGGCCTGGCTCGGCGGCACCTTCAACGCCACCATGATGATCCTCACCCTGGTGGCGGGCTTCTGGCACGCCCGCCTCGGCATCCAGGTGATCGTCGAGGACTATGTGCACAATCCCGGCTGGCGGGTGGCCGCGCTGGTTTTGAACGATCTCCTCACCTTCGCCTTCGCCACCCTCGGCGTGGTGGCGGTGGTGACGGTGGCGGCGGGAGGCTGACCATGGCCAAGGCCTATACGGTGGTCGACCATGCCTACGACTGCGTGGTGGTGGGCGCCGGCGGCGCCGGGCTGCGCGCCGCGGTGGGTATGGTGGAGGCGGGCCTCAAGGTGGCGTGCCTGACCAAGGTGTATCCGACCCGCTCCCACACCGTGGCCGCCCAGGGCGGCATCAACGCCGCGCTGGGCAACATGAGCGAGGACGACTGGCGCTATCACATGTTCGACACCGTCAAGGGGTCGGACTGGCTCGGCGACCAGGACGCCATCGAATACATGACCAAGAACGCGCCGGCCGCGGTCTACGAGCTCGAGCACTACGGCGTGCCCTTCTCGCGCACCGCGGACGGCCGCATCTACCAGCGCGCCTTCGGCGGCCAATCGGTGCGCTTCGGCGAGGCCCAGGCCTACCGCACCTGCGCCGCCGCCGACCGCACCGGTCATGCGCTCCTGCACACCCTGTTCCAGCAGGCGCTCAAGCATCGGGTGGAGTTCTACCACGAGTACTTCGCCCTCGATCTCCTCATGGACGAGGAGGGCGCCTGCCGCGGGGTGATCGCCCTGTGCATCGAGGACGGCAGCATCCACCGCTTCCGCGCCCACCTCACCTGCCTCGCCACCGGCGGTTACGGACGCGTCTACTTCGCCTGCACTTCCGCCCACACCTGCACCGGCGACGGCAACGCCATGGTGCTGCGCGCGGGTCTGCCGCTGCAGGACATGGAGTTCGTCCAGTTCCACCCGACCGGCATCTACGGTGCGGGGTGTCTGATCACCGAGGGGGCGCGCGGCGAGGGCGGCTTTCTCACCAACCGCAACGGCGAGCGCTTCATGGAGCGCTATGCCCCCAAGGCCAAGGACCTGGCCTCCCGCGATGTGGTGTCGCGGGCGATGATCATCGAGATCAACGAGGGCCGGGGCTGCGGTCCCAATGGCGATTACATCGAACTGCACCTCGAGCACCTGCCCGCCTCGGTGATCCACGAGCGCCTGCCGGGGATCGCCGAGACCGCCCGCATTTTCGCGGGGGTGGACGTCACCAAGGAACCGATCCCGGTGGTGCCCACCTGCCACTACAACATGGGCGGCATTCCCACCAACTGGCGCACCGAGGTGATCGGCCCGCGCAACGGCGACGTGGAGGCGGTGGTGCCGGGTCTGCTGGCGGTGGGCGAGGCGGCCTGCACCTCGGTGCACGGGGCCAACCGGCTCGGCGGCAATTCGCTGATCGACCTGGTGGTGTTCGGTCGCGCGGCGGCCGAGCAGGCGGCGGCCCGCATCAAGCCCGGCAGTCCGCACAAGCCGCTGCCGCGCGATGCGGGCGAGGCGGCGATCGCGCGGGTGGACCGGCTGCGGCATGCCGACGGCGGGCTGCGCACGGGCGAGATCCGCCTCGCCATGCAGCGCACCATGCAGCGTTATGCCAATGTGTTCCGGGACGGGCCGACGCTGGATGAGGGGGCGCGCAAGCTCGACGAGGTGGCGAAGAGCCTCGCCGACATCCGGCTCGAGGACCGCTCGCTCGTCTGGAACAGCGATCTCATCGAGGCGCTCGAGCTCGAGAACCTGATGCTGCAGGCGGTCGCCACCCTCCATGCGGCCCGCTTTCGCACCGAGAGCCGGGGCGCCCATGCGCGCGAGGACTACCCGGAGCGGGACGACGAAAACTGGCTCGTGCACACGCTGGTGTGGGTGGACGAGCGTTTCCAGGTGCGCTTCGCCAAGCGGCCCGTCCATCTCCATCCCCTCACCAACGAAGTGGAGCCGTTTCCGCCGCAGAAGCGGGTGTACTGACAGCCGGAGACCAGGCGATGGTGGAATTCGCCCTGCCCAAGAACAGCCGGGTGGAGCCGGGCCGGACCTTCCCGGCCAAGGAGGGGGCGAAACAGCCCAAGACCTTCCGTATCTACCGCTACGACCCGGAGGCGGGCGGCAATCCGCGGCTCGACACCTATGTGGTCGACCTCGCCGATTGCGGCCCCATGGTCCTGGACGCGCTCATCAAGATCAAGACCGAGATCGACAGCACGCTCACCTTCCGCCGTTCCTGTCGCGAGGGGGTGTGCGGCTCCTGCGCCATGAACATGGGCGGCGAGAACGGTCTCGCCTGCATCAAGGCGATCCAGGACGTGCCCGGCGACGAGGTGGTGATCTACCCGCTGCCGCACATGCGGGTGATCAAGGATCTGGTGACCGATTTCCGCAGCTTCTGGGCCCAGTACGAATCGATCCGGCCCTGGCTCGAGACCCGCTCGCCGCCGCCCGAGAAGGAACGCCGCCAGTCGCCCGAGGAGCGGGCGCGGCTCGACGGGTTGTGGGAATGCATCCTGTGCGCCTGCTGCTCGACCAGCTGTCCCTCCTATTGGTGGAACGGGGATCGTTACCTGGGCCCGGCGGTGCTGCTGCAGGCCTACCGCTGGCTGGTCGACAGCCGCGACGAGGCCACCGGCGAGCGCCTCGATGCGCTCGAGGATCCGTACAAGCTCTATCGCTGCCACACCATCTTCAACTGCACCAACGCCTGCCCCAAGGGCCTCAACCCGGCCAAGGCGATCGCCGAGATCAAGAAGCTCATCGCCGCCCGCACCCTCTAGGGGCGAAAGCGCGCGTTTGCGCCAAAATCGG
>JALSGW010000038.1 GCA_026982585.1 Alphaproteobacteria bacterium
CCGGCACCGGTGCGGGTGCGGGGTCGTCGAAAGGAAATGGGCGGGGCGGGAGCGCCCTTTCGCCGGGAGGTGGCGAAGGGACGGGGTGGCGGCGTGACCATCGGCGTCGTTTTCGCGTCGCGGCAACCGGAGTGAAGCAATCCCGACCGGCGGGCGCGGCCGCCCCCTGCGCCGGATTGGGGATGGAAGCGGAGCTCGTCCCCTCCCCTCCCCTCGCACGCTTTCGGGTTGAGAGTGGGTGTGGAGGCGAGGAGCGGGGTGCGCCGCGGTGCGGGCGGGCGCAGGCGGCGCCCGGCGGGTTGGATCGGTGCGCGCGGGTTTCGCGGCTGCCGGAAGCGCGCCATGGAGGACGCCCACACGCGTACGCAGGGGCACGCGGGAGCGCGGAGCCGCGTACACATTGGCCCGGGCCGCGCCGCCGCGTACAGACACAACAAGCCGGGGGGCGGGATCCGGGCCGCGGGGAAAGGCGGAGTTCCGCACCAGGAGGGCCGGGGACAGGCGGCGGCGCGGACCCGGGCACCCGCGGACAAGCACAGCGCGGCGAGGCGGTAGGTGTGTGTCGGCGAACGGTGGAGCGGCGCACAAGCAGGACGCGCCGAGGCGGTAGCTGCGGCTCCGGGAAGGGCGAAGACGCGCACAAGGAAGAACGCGGACACGCGGCAACGCGGAAACCGGTATCCGCGGACAAGCGGACATACGGCGGCGCTTGGTCCGCCCGATCCCGCGCACCCACGGGCGATCGGGCAGGCCAAGGGCGCGTCCTGCGAAGGGCTGCGGCGGTCCCGCAAACCAGGGGGGCGTGCGCGCCCAAACCGGACAGTCACGTGAGTCCGCGCGCAAGCGGATGGGGGCGCAGGTTCGGCTGCGGCATAGCCGGTATCCGGCGTCTTCAAGGCCCGGCGACCGTGGATGCGCGGAGGTGGGTCCAGCAAGCGGGGCTGCGGCGGTCCCGCAAACCACGCGCGCAGGGCGCCGAAACCGGCCGATCACGGGACTCCAGGCGCGAGGGGGGGGGCGCGAAGGTTCGGGCGCGGCAAGCCCTGCGCCCGGCTCGTTCAGTGGCCGGGGAGCGCGGATGCGCACAGGCCCGCACCGCCACCGCCGGCAGGGCGCCGACACAGAGCGGGCATCCGGCTCGGCGCGGAGGCGGGCTCCAGCACCCGCAGGCGCGGGGTGCGGACCACCGGATGAGGGGCTACGCGGGGATGCATGCGAATGCCCGCGGTGCCCGCCCGCGAAAGCGGGATGCGCGGCGGCGTTGCGCTTCAATCGGAGACCGCCCGGGCGCGGAACATCGAGCTGCAGACAGGAAACCGCTCCGGCGGGCGGCGGCCGGACCAACGCCATCACACGAAGCCGCGGACACGCGGACGAACGGACACGCGTATCATGGGATTAGGTGAACGTGAGGAGCGGGCGGGGGTGGAATGCCGACTTGTTTGGGCCGGGGCTTGAGGGCGATTGCGAAGCGCGTGCTGCGCAAGGCGCCGGGTGCCGTGTGGGCTCGCAGAGCGCATCCGGCGGCTGGCGCAGAGACAGTGCCGGCAAGACTGTCCGCGGCCACGCAGAGCCGCTGGAACGCGTACCACCGGCCCCGCGTATCGCATGATAGGGTGACGGGCGCGGGCTTGCCGAGGCAGAGCGCGTTGGGTGCGCCGCGATTGGCGGATGGCCGGCAGGCGAACCCGGTCGTCCGGCCGCGGCGCCCGGTGTGCGGGGAGAGGCCGTCTGCCCGGCCGGGGAAGATCGGAGGCAGATACGCGCAGCCGCGGGAACGCGTACCACCGGACCCGCGTATCCCATGATACCGTGAGAGGTGCCGGAGAGCGGTGGAAAAGCGCTTGGGTGCGCCGCGATTGGCGGATCGACCGGAGGCGAACCCGGTCGTCCAGCCGCGGCGCCCGGTGTGCGGGGAGAGGCCGTCTGCCCGGATTGGGAAGAGGGGGCGCGGAGACGGGGAGCCGCGCGGCCGAGGATCCGCTCCTCGAACTGAACCTCGCGGGCTTGGAGCACGGCGCGGAGCGGCGCGGGCGCGGATCCGGTGGCCGAGGGGCCGGTGCCGTCCATCCACAGCGCGGATGCCACCTGCGGCGCTTCCGGCCGCGGCGGCGGCTCGAGCGTGGCGGCGCGGGTGTGGGGCCGGCGAAGACGGGACGCTGTCACGCAAAGGCGCGCGCCCGCGGAGGAGGTGCCGCGGCGCGTACGGCCGCAGAGCCGGGCCGGTGGAGGCGCCCGATGCGCGCGGACCGCGCTGACGGGGCAACACACGAGCGTCCCGCCCGCGCAGACGAATGAATGGGGTTCGGACCATAGCGACGGGGCAAGACGCGAACGTCCCGCGCGGAGAGGAAGGAACGACGGAAGCCGCTTCCGCGTTCCCGACGAGGATCGTCCCACCCGCGCACATGGGAATGCGCGCGACGGCCTGTATGGGACAGCGGGGGCACGGCTCGTGGCGGGACGGCCGAAGGGGGCCGCCGCCGCACCAAAGGCCACGGCCGGGCCTCGCTGCGCCGCGCCGCCCCTGCTGCGCGCTCTTCTGGCAGGCCGTTGAACAACCCCGGGAACCGACAAGTGGACCGGTAAAATGCCGAGAGACGGGGCGGTCGACGTAGGGGGGAACGCATGCGCGGCGCGGACTGGCGGCAGGAGGAACCGTTCGGCGACGTCTCGCGTGAGAGCCGGGTTCCCAAGAACCATCCGCTGCGCCCGATCCGCAAGATCGTGGATCAGGCGCTGGCCGGCCTTTCGAGCGCGTTCGATGCCATCCACGCCGACTGCGGCCGCCCGTCGATTGCTCCCGAGCCGCTCATCCGCGCGCTGCTGCTCCAGGTGCTCTATTCGATCCGCTCCGAGCGGCGGCCGATCGAGCAGCTCGACGGCAACCTGCTGTGTCGGTGGTTCGTGGGGCTGTCGGTGGACGCTCCGGTCTGGCACCATGCGACGTTTTCGAAGAACCGTGGCCGGCTGTTCGGCGCGGCGGTGATCGGCCAGCTCTTCCACAGGGTGCTCGCCGAGGCCGAACGCAAGGGGCTGACCTCGGACGAGCACTTCAGCGTCGACGGCACCCGCATCGAGGCGTGGGCCTCGATGAAGAGCTTTCGGCCCAGGGACGGAGACGGAGACGGTAGCCAGGGGGGCGGGCGCAACGCCGAACGCGACTTTCGTGGCGAGCGCAGGACGAACGCCACCCATGCCTCCAGGACCGATCCGGATGCGCGGCTGTACCGTCGTGGCAAGGGCGAGGAGTCGAAGCTGTGCTACCTGGCCCATGCCCTGATGGAGAACCGCAACGGGCTGATCGTCGATGTCGCGCTGATGCATGCCGAGGGTCGCGCCGAGCGGGAGGCGGCGCTTTCGATGCTCGAGCGGCTGCCGCACGCAAAGCCGGTGACGCTGGGCGCGGAGCGAGGCTGCGACACGAGGGATGGTGTCCGGGCGTGCCGCGCGCTTCGGGTCACGCCGCATGTGGCGCAGAACGGCTCGGGTCGGCGCTCGGCGCTCGACGGGCGCACGACGCGCCACGAGGGTGATCGGATCAGCCAGCGGGTGCGCAAGCGCATCGAGGAGGCCTTCGGGTGGATCAAGACGGTGGGGCTTGCGCGCAAGGTCCGCGTGCGCGGCCTGGCGCGTGTCGCCTCGCAGGTGCTGCTGTCCTTCACCGCCTACAACCTGGTACCCATACGCAACCTGCTCGCGGAGGCAGCGTGATGAAGGCGAAAAGGCGCGCGAGCACCACGGACCATGCCGGTGGCTGGCCGGAAGGGACGGCGAGACCGCCCCCCACCGCGCCGTGCGGCTCGACGGGCCGCGCAGGCCCGCCCCGCCACCCGTGACGCCTCGTTTCTCAAAAGTCGCTCGCCGCGCATATTCGGATTTTTCAACGGCCTGGTAGGGTTGTGCCGCCTTCCTGAAGAGGCCATCCCTGGACCGTTACACGGACGGCGTCGGGGTCCGGCTCGGCGCCGGACCGACCCTTGAAGGACGGGCTCTGGATCGCTCGCCTCGCCCGGGCCGACCGGCTCCATGGCTTCGACGGTGGTCGGGCTGCCGTCGAGCGAGCCGGCTGTGCAGATGCGGCTGTCCAGATCGAGCCGCAGGGGGTGCCGCAAGCGGACAGGCCTGTGCGGAAGCTCGGGCCCATTTCGTCAAGCGCGCAGGGGGAGCCGCCGAGGACGAACAAGGCCCGGGACCGGTGCTGGCCAAAACGGCTGAGGAGGGATGGAGAGCGTATAGGACGCGCGGGCTTCTTCCGCCGCACCGGCAGGCGGCTGCCGCCTTTGCTGCGGGTGGACGTCCGCCTCAGGACCAAAGGCCGGAGTGGATCTCCGCCTCGATGCGATCCGCCTCGATGGCACAAGATGCGGCGGCCGGAGCAGGGCGCTGCCGCCATCGCCGCGGCCGGCGGCCGGTGCGGCCCAACCGCCCCCTCGCCGGGCGTTCGAGACCGTCCCCGCGACAAGCCGCGGCGCGATGGGTCCGAAGCCGGAGGGCCGATGGTCGCTCCCGACGGCCCTGCCTCCGGAAGTCGCCTCGATGCCGGCGCTTCCATCGCCGGTCCAACGGGTGTCGGTCGGGCGCAGAGCATCAGAACCCCAAAACTCGTCTCCGCACCGGCCTCCACACCGCCCAAAAAGCCGTCGGGTCCAGCAGCGCCCATGGCGCAGCGGCGAGCGGCACCGGTACCGGAACGGGTGGCCCGTGCGGGCGATGTCGGCATGCGTGGACGCGAGGGCGGCGGTCCTGTCGGGCTCGTGGAGCGAGCCGGCGTCGCCTGCGGCGCGGCGGCAGGCTCGGGTGCGGTAGGGGGCCGGTCGGGGCGCGGTGATTCCGCGCGGCTGTGCGCTCGGCATCGCGACTGAGCCTTAGGTGGGTGATCGCGCGTCGGCGCGCCGGGATGCGCGGGAGACCGCCGTCTCCCTTTCCGTGGGCGCACGGTTGGCGGCGCCATGAAGGAGCGATACCTCGCGCCTCTCGGCCCCTTTCCGTGGGCACACGGTTGGCCGTGGTGGGCTTCGCTGCCGCAGCCGCGCACCCCCGACGCAGGGCCCGCGGCACCGCACGGTCATGGGAGGGTTCATCCCTCCGCATCCGCGTGCAACAGGAGGAACAGGGACAGCGCGTCCTCCTGGGCGGGATCCAGGGCGAAGCACAGATGGAGCGTGCTTTGGGTCGCCCGCACCACCTTTGCCTCGAGGCCGTCGGGGTGGTCGAGCCCCTCCACCACGAGCCGCACCCGCGCGCCGGCGAGCTCGGGCCTGCCGGGTTCCACCGCCGCGCCGCCCAAGGACAGGTCCTTGAGGCGGATCGGAAAGGAACCGTGTGCGGTGTGGAGAGTGCCCGCCACCGCCATGGGAAAGCGGCGGTACAGGCGGCGTTCCTCTGCGGCGACGGCATCCGATGCGGGCCTGTGCACCACTGTGTTGTCTCCGTCGGCTCTGGGGCTATGGTGCCCGCGAAGGGTGAACAAAGGGTTAATGGGCGGACCTTGCCGCGGCGCCGGGGCATGCCAGTTTGGCGCCAGGCGGCTGGTCGACATCGGGAGAGTCATGGCCGGTCATTCGCAGTGGAAGAACATCATGTACCGCAAGAGCCGGCAGGATGCGGCGCGTTCGCGTCGCTTCACCCGGCTGTTGCGGGAGGTGCAGGTGGCGGCGCGTCTCGGCGCCCCCGATCCCGCCCACAATCCGCGGCTCAGGGCGGCGATCCAGGCGGCGCGGGCGGCCAATGTGCCCAAGGACAACATCGAGCGGGCGATCCGCAAGGGCCAGGGCGGCGAGGGCGAGGCGCTCGAGGAGGTGCGCTACGAGGGCTACGGGCCCGGGGGTGTGGCCATCATCGTCGAGGCCCTCACCGACAACCGCAACCGCACCGCCGCCGAGATCCGCGCGGCGTTCAGCAAATACGGCGGCAGTCTCGGCGAGAGCGGCAGCGTCAGCTACCAGTTCCAGCGCGTCGGCCAGATCCGCTATCCCGCCTCGGCGGCGGACGAGGAGACCATGCTCGAGGCGGCGGTCGAGGCCGGGGCGGAGGATGTGGAGAGCGGCGAGGCCGGCCATGTGGTCTATTGCGCGCCCGAGCAGCTGGCGGCGGTGCGCGAGGCGCTGGAGCACCGGTTCGGACCGCCGCTCGAGGCGGCGCTGGCCTGGATTCCCCGGGCCACCGTGCCGATCGAGGGCGCCAAGGCGGAAAGCCTGTTCAAACTCCTGGAGGTGCTGGACGACAACGACGACGTCCAGCGGGTGGTGGCCAATTTCGAGGTGGCGGAGGAGCTGTTGGAACGCCTCGGGTGATCCGGCTGGTTGGACTCGACCCCGGCCTCAGGCGCACCGGCTGGGGTGTGCTGGAGGTGGCGGGCTCGCGGCTGCGCCCCGTGGCCTGCGGTGTCGTCGCCGCGCCCGAGCGAGGTTCGCTGGCCCGACGGCTGGAGGCGCTTTATGGCGCGCTCGAGGAGGTGCTGCGCGCCTTCGAGCCCGTGGAGGCGGCGGTGGAGGAGACGGTGGTGAACCGCAACCCCGCCACCTCTCTGAAGCTCGGCCAGGCGCGCGGGGTGGCGCTGCTGGCGGCGGCGCGGGCGGGGATCGAAGTCCACGAATATGCCGCAAGGCGCATCAAGCAGGCGGTGACCGGCACCGGCGGCGCGAGCAAGGAGCAGGTCTGGCGCATGGTGCAGGTTCTGCTTCCGGGAATCCCGATCCCGAACGGTGATGCCGCCGATGCCCTGGCCGCCGCCCTGTGCCATGCCCATCACCGCTCCAGCCTCGCCGCCTTCGCCGGAGGACGGCGATGATCGCGCTGCTGTGCGGTCGGGTGGCGGCGGTCGACGAGGGCAGCCTGGTGCTCGATGTGGGCGGCGTGGGGTATCTCGTGTTTTGTCCCGGACGCGTGCTGAGCGGGCTTGCGGTGGGTGCTGAGGTGCGCCTTTGGATCGAGACCGTGGTGCGGGAGGACGAATTCGCCCTCTACGGTTTTCGCGATCCCGCCGAGCGCCAGTGGTTCCGGCATCTGCGGCGGATCCAGGGGGTCGGCGCCCGCATCGCGCTCGCGCTATTGTCCGCCTTCAGCGTGGAGGAGCTCGCGGCAGCGGTGGCCGCCGGCGATCGCACCCGGCTTGCCCGGGCGAGCGGAGTGGGGCCGCGGCTTGCCGCGCGCATCGTCGGCGAGCTCCAGGCACGGGCCGACACCCTGCCCCTTCCGGTCTCCATCTCGCAGGGGCACGCGGCGCCCGAGGTGGAGGATGCGGTGGCCGCACTGCTGCATCTTGGCTACGGTCGCCTCGAGGCGTATAGGGCGGTGAGCCGGGCGCGGGCGCGCACCGGGGAGGGGGTGGAGGTCGACCGTCTCGTCAAAGAGGCGCTCAAGGAGCTTGCGCCGTGAGCGAGCGGTGGTTGGCGGCCGAACCCGATGGCGAGGAGTTGGATCCCGCCCTGAGGCCCCGGCGCCTCGACCAGTTCATCGGCCAAAAGGACCTCTGCGCCAACCTGCGGGTGTTCATCGCCGCGGCCAGAAGCCGGGGGGATCCGCTCGATCACGTGTTGCTCGCGGGACCGCCCGGGCTCGGCAAGACCACCCTCGCCCAGATCCTGGCCGCCGAACTCGGCGTGGGCTTCCGCATGAGCTCCGGACCGGTGATCGCCCGCGCCGGCGATCTCGCGGCCATCCTCACCAACCTCGAGCCCCGCGACGTGTTGTTCATCGACGAAATCCATCGTCTGCAACCGACGGTGGAGGAGATCCTCTATCCGGCGATGGAGGAGTACAAGCTCGACCTCATGATCGGCGAGGGCCCGGGCGCCCGGTCGATCCGCATCGAACTCGCGCCCTTCACCCTGGTGGGCGCGACCACCCGCACCGGCCTGCTCACCACGCCGCTGCGCGAGCGCTTCGGGATCTACGCCCGGCTGAACTTCTACCCGCAGGACGAGCTCGAGGCCATCGTGCGGCGCGGGGCACGGCTGCTCGGCCTCGCGCTCGACGATGCGGCCGCCCAAGAGGTGGCGCGCCGGGCCCGCGGCACCCCGCGCATCGCCAACCGGCTGCTGCGCCGGCTGCGCGATTTCGCCACCGTCCAGGGAATCGCCCGGGTGGACGCAAAGCTCGCCCGCGAGGTGCTGACCCGGCTCGGGGTGGACGAGCTGGGCCTGGACGCCCTGGATCGCCGCTATCTCACCGCGATCGCCGAGAACTACGGGGGCGGTCCGGTGGGCATCGAGACCCTGGCGGCGGCCTTGGCGGAACAGCGCGATACCCTCGAGGAGACGGTGGAGCCGTTCCTGCTGCAGAGCGGCCTCATCCAGCGCACGCCGCGCGGCCGCAGGCTCACCCGCCGCGCCTTCCGGCATCTCGGCCTGGCGCCGCCCCCGGGCGAACAGCCGGGGCTGTTCGACGACGATGTGTCATGAACACGTCCACAACCGCCCCCCACCGGTGGTCGGTGCGCGTGTACTACGAGGACACCGACGCCTCCGGGCTCGTGTACCACGCGGCCTATCTGCGCTTCGCCGAGCGGGCGCGCACGGAGCTGCTGCGGGCGCTGGGTCTCGACCACCGGGGGATGGCGGAGCGCAGCGGGCTAAGGTTCGCGGTGCGGCGGGTGGAGGCGGAGTTCCTGGCGCCCGCCTTCCTCGACGATCTTTTGGTGGTGGAGAGCCGGCCCGCGGCCTGGAGCGGGGCGCGTCTTGCGCTTGCCCAAACCCTTCTCCGCGGCGAGCGGATCATCTGTCGCCTCGAGGTGACATTGGTGCTGCTCGACGGGCGCCTGCGGCCGGCGCGCCTGGATCGGGCGCTGCCGAAGGCGTTTCTCGCCCCCCTGCCGCGCCTCGGGGAGCCGCGCTGATGCGATGCCGCTTCGACCCCAGGGTGTGCCGGGTGCGGCTCGCCGATCCAGACCCGAAGGCGGCGTCGGGCGCCGTCCCCTCCAACCGAGGATCGAACATCCCATGGACACCGATCTCCTGACCTTCCCCTCGGCCCAGGGCCTCGGCGAAACCGGTCTATGGCAGTTGATCCGGTCCGCCGATCCGGTGGTGCAGGCGGTGGTGCTGGTGCTGCTCCTGGCCTCGGTGCTGTGCTGGGCGATCATCTTCGACAAGGGCTTCCGGTTGTGGCGGCTGCGCCGCAAGGCGGAGGCCTTCGAACGGACGTTCTGGGCGGGAAGCTCCCTGGACGAGCTCTATCGGCGTTTCGTCAAGCGACCCGACCATCCGATGGCGCTCCTGTTCGTGAACGCCATGACCGAATGGCGGGAGGTGGTGCGCGCCGGCGATCCCGAAAGCCGCAAGCGGCTCCTTGAGCGCATCGCCCGGGTGGTGGAGGTGAGCGCGGAGCGGGAGGTGGAGGCGCTCGAGCGCAGCCTGCCCTGGCTCGCCACCATCGGCTCGGTGGCCCCCTTCGTCGGCCTGTTCGGCACCGTGTGGGGGATCATGAACAGTTTCCAGGCCATCGCCGTCACCCGCAACACGACCTTGGCGGTGGTGGCGCCGGGTATCGCCGAAGCCCTGTTCGCCACCGCCATCGGGCTGCTCGCGGCGATTCCCGCGGTGGTGGCCTACAACAAACTCTCCCATGCCCTCGACGCCTATGCGGCCCGGCTCGGGGCCTTCGGCGACGAGCTGGTGATTTTGTTCGGACGCGAACTCGACGCGCTCGAGGCGAGCTGAGCGATGCCCGGCCCATCCCTGCCGCGCGGCCGTCCGCGCCTGCGACGACGCCGCCAGATGGCGGAGATCAACGTCACCCCCTTCGTGGACGTGATGCTGGTTTTGTTGATCGTGTTCATGATCACGGCGCCGCTGCTCACGAGCGGTGTCAACGTGGACCTGCCGCGCACCGAAGCCCGCCCGCTTCCGGGCCAGGACAAGCCGCTTGCGGTGACCGTCACCGCCGAGGGCACCATCTATCTGCAGGAGCGGCAGGTGAGCCTGGAGGAATTGGTTCCGAGCCTGCTCGCGATCAGCGAACGGGATCCGGAGGTGCGCATCTTCGTGCGCGGCGACCGCAGGGTGTCCTACGGGCAGATCATGGAGGTGATCGGCACCATCAACCGCGCCGGCTTCACCCGCGTCGCCCTGGTCACCGAGCTGGCCGAGCCGGGCCCGCGCACGGCCGAGGCGCCGGCATCCGAGCGGCCCTAGCGGAGGCGGCGTTGCGGGCCTGGTGCGCTTATGGACGGGAGGAGTAGCGGTGCGGCGGGCCTGGGCGCTGTCGCTGCTCCTGCACGGGGCGTTGCTCGCGCTCGTTCTGGGGCGAACGCCGGCACCCTTGCCGCCGCCCGATCCGCCGCTGGTGGTGGAGGTCGACCTGGCCGCCCCCCCCGAGCCCGAGGAGACGGCGGCGCCGGAACGGGCGGAGACGGCTCCCCTGCCCGAGCGGGTGCCGGCGGCACCGCCGCCCGAGCCGAAGCCGGCGCCGCTCCCGGATGCCCCCGCCGAAACGGACAGGCCCGATCCTCCCGAGCCGCAGCCGGAGGAGGCCACAGCCGAGCCCCAGGCGGAACCGGAGGAATCCGCCCCCGCCCCCGCGCCGGCGCCGCCTCCCGAACCTTCGCCCGCAACACCTCCGGAGCCGGCCGTGCGCGAGCTGGCCGATGCGGCCCCGGCTGAGTCGCCCCGCATCCGCCCCCCGCGCCCCCGGCCGGCGCGGCTCGCCCAGGCCCGAGCGCGCACGCCGCCGGTTCCCCGCCCCCGTCCCGCCCGGCTCGCGCAGAGCCCGCCGTCGCAGCCGGACGCCAAGGGCGACGGGCCGCCTTTGGAGCGGGCCGATGTGACCAGCCCGGACCCGCTCGATGCGCTCTTGCGCAGCGTCGAGCAGGTGGACCGGCGGCTGCGGGACCAAGAGCGGCAGCAAGGCCGCGGCGAGCGGGCGGAAGGCCGTCCCGAGGAGGGGGCGGACGCGCCGGCCGAGGCCGATGCCGGGGCGGTGTCCCTCGCCGAGCTGCAGCGCATGGTGGAAGAACAGGTCTATCGCTGCTGGATCCTGCCGGTGGGCGCGCGCGGGGTGCGGGGGCTCAACGTGCTGGTTCGCTTCTCGGTCGCCCCCGACGGGACGGTGCGGCGGGCCGAGGTGGTGGACCGGGAGCGGCTCGCCCGCGATCCCCTGTTCCGGATCGTGGCCGAAAGCGCGATCCGCGCCGTGCGCCGCTGTTCGCCTTTACAACTCCCCAAGGAGCGCTATGCGCAATGGCGGGCGATCGAAATGAACTTCGACCTCGAGAAGGCGTTGAGCGGATGATCCGCGAGCGATGGAGCCGCCGCGAGCTGCTCGCCGCCGGTGCCGCGGTGGCGGCGGTGGGCCTGTCCCGACCCGCATGGGGACAGTTGCGGGTGGACATCACCCGCGGACGGGTCGAACCCATGCCCATCGCCGTGAGCCCCTTCGCCGGCGACCGACCGTCGGAGGTGGAGCTGGGCCGGCGCATCGCCGAAGTGGTGGCGGCCGATCTCGACGGCTCCGGATGGTTCCGCACCATCGATCCCCGGGCCTACATCCAGAGCCCGGACGAGCTGCGCACCGTGCCCCGGTTCGCCGAATGGCAGCAGATCGGCGCCCAGGCGCTGATCAGCGGGGTGGTGCGGGGCGAAGGTGCCGACGGCATGGCGGTGGAATTCCGCCTCTGGGACGTGTTCGCCGGCAGCCAGATGATCGGCCTGCGGTTGGTCCTCGCCCGCGACATCTGGCGCCGCGCCGCCCACCGCATCGCCGATGCGGTCTACGAGCGGCTCACCGGCGAATCCGGCTATTTCGACACCCGCATCGCCTACATCGCCGAGACCGGCCCGCCCGGCCAGCGCATCAAGCGCCTCGCGATCATGGACCAGGACGGGTACGACAACCGCTATCTCACCGACGGCAGCGAACTCGTGCTCACCCCGCGCTTCACCCCGGACGGCCGCGGCCTCGCCTATCTCGCCTACCGGGGTCTCGTGCCCGGGATCTATCTGCGCGACCTCGAGACCGGCCGGGATCGGCCGCTCGGGCGCTTTGCCGGCATGAATTTCGCCCCCCGCTTCGCCCCCGACGGCAACAGCCTGCTCCTCACCATCGCCGTCGGCGGCAACTCCGACATCTACGAGTACGAGCCGGCCCGGGACCGGCTGGTGCGGCTCACCGACCATCCCGCCATCGACACCTCGCCCAGCTACGCCCCGGACGGCCAGCGCATCGTCTTCAACTCCAACCGCGGCGGGAGCCCGCAGCTCTACGTCATGGACCGCGACGGCGGCAATGTGCGCCGGATCAGCTTCGGCGACGGGCTCTACGGCAGCCCGGTGTGGTCGCCGCGCGGGGATGTGATCGCCTTCACCAAGATCCGGGGCGGCTTCTTCCACATCGGGGTGATGCGCCCGGACGGCGGCGAGGAACGGCTGCTGACGCGAAGCTTCCTCGACGAGGCGCCGAGCTTCGCCCCCAACGGACGGCTGATCCTGTTCCACCGGCAGGATCCCCTGAACGACCGCATCCGCCTCATGACCATCGACCTCACCGGCTACCGCCTCCGAGAGCTGCCCACCGCCACCGACGCCTCGGATCCCGACTGGTCGCCCTTGATTCCCTGACCCTGCGCCGTATAAGCGGCATGCCGCAGCGAAGCTCGCGCCGGGTGCGCGCCACGGGAGGTCACATGTCCAGGCGGCTGCTCTTCTCCCTCATGGGGCTCGTCGTGCTGGCGGGATGCGCCACCACGCCGATGGAGGAACGGGCCGGCGACCAGGCCGCGGCAGGCCCCGCCATGGCCGGCGAGGAGGCGATCGGGGTGGGCGATCCGGCCGGATCGATCACCGCCGACCCGCTCGCCGCCGACATCGTGCCGGGAAGCCAGAAGGACCTGGAGGTCAACGTCGGCGACCGGGTGTTCTTCGCCTTCGACAGCGCCGCCCTGGACGAGGAGGCCCAGGCCACCCTCGACCGTCAGGCGGCATGGCTGCTGCAGTATCCCGACATCGTGGTCACCATCGAGGGCCACGCGGACGAGCGCGGCACCCGGGAATACAACCTGGCCCTGGGCGAGCGCCGGGCCATGGCGGTCAAGAACTATCTGGTGGCCAAAGGGGTGAGCCCCGACCGCATCCTCACCATCTCCTACGGCGAGGAACGTCCGGTCGATCCCGGGCACAATGAGGCCGCCTGGGCGCTCAACCGCCGGGCGGTGACGGTGGTCACGGTCACCCAGTGAGGGGAGCGCATCCCGTGGGCCGGTCGGCGCTGCTCCTGTTGTTGGCCCTGTTCCTCGGCGCGGCTGGCCTCGAGGTGCGGGCCCAGCAGGTGGATCCGGCCGCGCTCGCCTCCTTCGAGGCGCGGCTGCTCCAGCTCGAGGAGGAGCTCCGGCGTCTCACCGGTCGGCTCGAAGAGATGGAGTTCCGCCAGCGGCAGCTGGAGGAGCGCCTGCGGCAGCTGGAGGCCCGCCCCGCCGCGCCCCCGATCGCCGCCCCGGAGCCGGAGGCCGAGGTGGCGGAAGGCGAACCCGTCGCCGCAGAGCCTCGGGCCGAGGGCGCTGCCGCGGAGGAGGAGCGTCCGATGGCGGAAGAACAGCCTGCCGCGGACGTTCCCCTGGCCGAGGCCGCAGAGCTCGCACCCGCGCTCGCGGGCGGGCCGCAGGAGCGCTACCAGGCGGCCCTGGCCCTCCTCGAGGCCGGTCGTTTCGCCCAGGCGGAGGAGGCGCTCGCGCGGCTGCTCAGCGACTTCCCGGACCACGAGCTGGCCCCCCGGGCCGCCTATTGGCTCGGCGAGACCTACTTCTTCCGCCAGGACTATCAGGCCGCCGCCCAGACCTTCGCCCGCAACTACCGCCGCTACGGTCCGCAGGCCCCGCGCGCCCCCGACACCCTGCTCAAGCTCGGCATGGCCTTCGCCGCCATGGGCGATCGGGAGCGGGCCTGCCGCACCTTCGAAGAGCTCGCGCGACGCCATCCCGACGCCCCAGCCCCGGTGCGCCAGGCCTTGCGCCGTGAGCGCAGCGCCGCCGGCTGCCCCTGACCGCCCGCTCAGCGACGAGGAGTTCGCGGCCCTGATGGCGGTGTTCGCGCCCTTCGAGCCCGCCCCCCGACTGGCGGTGGCGGTCTCGGGCGGTGCGGACAGCATGGCCCTGGTCGTCCTCGCCCAGGCGTGGGCGCGGGCACGGGGCGGCGAGAGCCTCGCGCTCGTGGTCGATCACCGTCTGCGGCCGGAATCGGGCCGGGAGGCGGAGCGGGTGCTGGGGTGGCTCGAGCGGCTCGGCATCCGGGGCCGCATCCTTTGCGCCGACCGGCCGCCTCCGGCAAGCGGTCTCCAGGCCTGGGCGCGCAAGCTGCGCTACCGGCTGCTCGAACATGCCTGTCTGGAACTCGGCGCGCTGCACCTCCTGCTCGCCCACCGGCAGGAGGACCAGGTCGAGACCGTGGCCATGCGCAAGGCGCGGGGAAGCGGCCCGCTCGGGCTCGCGGGTATTCCGGCGGAACGCTTCACCCCGAGCGTGCGGCTGGTCCGCCCGCTGCTCGGGGTGCCGCGGGCGCGGATCCTTGCGACCCTGAAGGCCCGGCGGGTGCCCTGGCTCGAGGATCCCTCCAACCGAGACCCGCGTTTCGCCCGCACCCCTTTGCGCGCACACCCTCCGCCCGAGCGCCCGCTGCTCGCCTGCGCCGCCCAGGCGGCCGCAGCCCGCTCCCGCCTCGAGGCCGAGGCGGCGCGCTGGTGCGCGTCGCACGCCCGCATCGACCCCTTCGGCTGGGCCGAGCTGGACCTGGAGGCCTGGCACAGAGCGGATCCGGAGCTGCGCCTCCTCCTCCTCTCCCGGCTTTGCCTGGTGGTGGGAGGAAGGGAGCATCCGCCCCGGCGCCGGGTGCTCGCCTGGCTCCTCCGGGAGCTCGAGCGGCCGGCCCCGGGCTTTAGGAGGACGGCGGGCGGATGCCTGTTGGAGGTGCGCGGTCCGCGCCTTCGCCTGTTCCGCGAGCTGCGGGGCGCGAAGCGGGCCCGGGCGGAGCCTGTTGCGGGCGGCCTGTGGTGGGACGGCCGCTGGACCATCCGGTTGAAGGATGGGCCGGCGGTGCCGTGGATCGGACCGCTCGACTCCGTGCCGTCCGCGAGGCTGCGCGCAGCCCTTTTGGCCCGCGCACGTGGGCTCGGCATCCCCCGCGAGGCCCTTCCCGGATTGCCCGCCCTCAGCCTGGAAGGCGGCATCTGGCTTTCGCCGCTTGCGCCTTTCCGCGCGGCGCGGCTCGGCGTGCGCTTTTCCTTCAGGCCCTGTCGCCGTCTGCTCGAGGCGCCCTTCCGGGCTTTGGGTTCTATTGCTTCGCGGCCGGCTCAGTCTAACTGTTAGCGAGGGCCGCGCCCGTTTGGGGTGCGGGGCCGCGGAGGGTCGCGTGGACGAGGTCCATCGGTGAACAACTTCAGCAAAAATCTCGCCCTTTGGGTCATCATCGGGCTGCTGCTGATCGCACTGGTCAACCTCTTCCAGGGGTCGCGCCCGCGCAGCCCGCAGACCACCGTCGCCTATTCCGACTTCATCGCCGACGTCGAGGCCGGGCGGGTGAGCGAGGTCGCCATCCAGGGCGAACTCATCACCGGCCGCTACGCGGACGGCCGCCCGTTCCAGACCTACGCCCCCCAGGATCCGCAGCTGATCGAGCGGCTCACCGCCGCCAAGGTGCGCATCACCGCCCTGCCGGTGGAGGAGGACGTGCCCTCCCTGCTCGGCGTGCTGGTGTCCTGGTTCCCCATGCTGCTGCTGATCGCGGTGTGGATCTTCTTCATGCGGCAGATGCAGGCGGGGGGCGGCAAGGCGATGGGATTCGGCAAGTCGCGCGCCCGGCTGTTGACCGAGAAACACGGGCGGGTGACCTTCAGCGACGTGGCCGGCATCGACGAAGCCAAGGAGGAGCTCCAGGAGATCGTGGAGTTCCTCAAGAACCCGCAGAAGTTCCAGCAGCTCGGCGGCCGCATCCCCAAGGGCTGCCTCCTCGTGGGCCCGCCCGGCACCGGCAAGACGCTGCTCGCCCGGGCCATCGCCGGCGAGGCGAACGTCCCCTTCTTCACCATCTCCGGCTCGGATTTCGTGGAGATGTTCGTGGGCGTGGGCGCATCGCGGGTGCGCGACATGTTCGAGCAGGCCAAGAAACACGCCCCGTGCATCGTCTTCATCGACGAGATCGACGCCGTCGGCCGCCACCGCGGTGCCGGGATCGGCGGCGGCAACGACGAGCGCGAACAGACGCTGAACCAGCTTCTGGTCGAGATGGACGGGTTCGATTCCAACGACGGCGTGATCCTCATCGCCGCCACCAACCGTCCCGACGTTCTCGACCCGGCCCTGCTCCGCCCGGGCCGTTTCGACCGCCAGATCGTGGTGCCCTACCCCGATGTGGTCGGGCGCGAGAAAATCCTGAACGTGCACATCAAGAAAATCCGGGTGGCGCCGGACGTGGACACCAAGGTGCTGGCCCGGGGCACCCCGGGCTTCTCGGGGGCGGACCTCGCCAACATCGTCAACGAAGCGGCGCTCTTGGCCGCGCGGCGGGGCAAGCGGGTGGTCACCATGGCGGAGTTCGAGGCCGCCAAGGACAAGGTGATCATGGGCATCGAACGCCGCTCGATGGTGATGAGCGAGGAGGAGAAGCGGCAGACCGCCTATCACGAGGCGGGGCATGCGGTGGTCGCCTACTTTACCCCGGCCTCCGATCCCATCCACAAGGCCACCATCATCCCGCGCGGGCGGGCGCTCGGCATGGTGATGCGGCTGCCCGAGGGCGATCGCATCTCGGTGAGCCGGGAGAAGCTGGAAGGGGATATCGCCGTCGCCATGGGCGGACGGGTGGCCGAGGAGCTGGTCTTCGGCCGCGACAAGGTCACCGCCGGCGCCGCCTCCGACATCCAGCAGGCGACCCGCATCGCCCGCCACATGGTGACCGAGTGGGGCATGAGCGACGAGCTCGGCCCGGTGGGCTACACCGACGGCAATCAGGAGATCTTCCTCGGCGCCCAGCTCGCCCAGATGCGGCTGGTCTCGGAGCAGACCGCCTTCAAGATCGACCAGGAGGTGCGCCGCATCGTCGAGGACGGCTACCGCCGGGCGCGCGCCATCCTCGAGGAGCACCGGGACAAGCTCGACGCCCTGGCAAAGGCGCTGCTCGAATACGAGACCCTGACCGGCGAGGAAATCGACCAGCTCATGCGCGGCCAGCCCATCGTGCGGCCGGAGCCGCAGCAGGAGGAAGCGGAACAGCAGACCTCCGCCGAAGGCCGACGCACCTCGGTGCCGCCCACCACCCGGCCCGCCGCGGGACCGGGCGGCATGGAGCCCCAGCCGGGCACCTGAGGGCGAAACGGGCGGCCGCGGTCACCCCGCGGCAGGCAGCCGAACCCGTCGCATCGGAGCCGCCGCCGGTCAGCGATCGGAGCGACAGCGTGCCGCGCCTCCCGTTCGTCTACGCGATCTGTCGCATCGAAGCCGCCGCCGGTCAGCGATCGGGGGCGGGATTGGGCCTGCGGCGCTTGCCCTTGCCCGCCTTGGCCTGACGGCGCTTGATCTCGCGCAGGTTCTTGGGCTGCGGCAGCGGACCGCGGGCGGTGTTCGGGATCTCCACCGCGGTGCCCAGGATCCAGGCCTCGAGCCTGCGGATCTCGTCGCGCACCTCCGCCGCCTTCTCGAACTCCAGCTCCGCCGCATAGGCCCGCATGGCCTTCTCGAGCTCGCGGATGCGCGCTTCGACCTCCGACGGATCGACGGGACGCGGTGCTGCCGCGGCGGGCGCCGGCACCGTGAGGTAGTCCCGCTCGTACACGCTCTCGAGGATGTCGCCGATGCGCCTTTGGACGCTTTGCGGGGTGATTCCGTGGGCGCGGTTCCAGGCCATCTGCTTGGCCCGGCGGCGCTCGGTCTCGCGCACGGCCGCCTCGATGGCGCGGGTCCGCCGGTCGGCATAGAGGATGGCGCGTCCCTCCACATTGCGGGCGGCGCGGCCGATGGTCTGGATGAGCGCGGTCTCGGAGCGCAGATAGCCCTCCTTGTCGGCATCCAGGATCGCCACCAGGCCGCATTCCGGAATGTCCAGCCCCTCGCGCAGCAGATTGATGCCGACCAGCACATCAAAACGGCCCAGCCGCAGGTCGCGGATGATCTCGACTCGCTCGATGGTGTCGATGTCCGAATGCATGTAGCGCACCCGCACCCCGTGGTCGTGGAGATATTCGGCGAGATCCTCGGCCATGCGCTTGGTGAGCACCGTGACCAGCACCCGAAGCCCCCGCGCCACGGCCTGTCGGCACTCGGCCAACAGATCGTCCACCTGGGTCTCGGCCGGGCGCACCACCACCTCGGGATCGACGAGGCCGGTGGGCCGGATCACCTGCTCCACGAACACGCCGCCGGTGCGGGCGAGCTCCCAGGGCCCCGGGGTGGCCGAGACGTAGATGGTCTGCGGCCGCATGGCGTCCCATTCCTCGAACTTGAGCGGCCGGTTGTCGACGCAGGAGGGCAGCCGGAAGCCGTATTCGGCGAGCGTGCTCTTGCGCTGGTAGTCGCCCCGGAACATGCCCTGCAGCTGCGGGATGGCGACATGGCTCTCGTCCACGAACAACAGGGCGTGCTCGGGCAGATATTCGAACAGGGTGGGCGGCGGCTCGCCAGGGGCGCGGCCGGTGAGGTAACGCGAATAGTTCTCGATCCCCGGACAGGAGCCGGTGGTGGCGAGCAGCTCCAGATCGCTCAGGGTGCGCTGCTCGAGCCGCTGCGCCTCGAGCTCCCGCCCGCGGGCGCGAAACCAGGCGAGTCGCTCCTCGAGCTCCTCCTTGATGGCGGCGACCGCCTGCTGGAGGGTCGGCCGCGGGGTCACGTAGTGGCTCGAGGGATAGAGGCGGATCTGGTCGAGTTCCGCGGTCCGGCTGCCGGTGAGCGGATCGAACTCCACGATCCGCTCCACCTCCTCGCCGAACATCAGGATGCGCCAGGCCCGATCCTCGAGGTGGGCCGGGAACACCTCCACCACATCGCCCTGCACCCGGAAACAGCCGCGTGAAAACTCGTAGGCGTTGCGCTGGTACTGGAGCTCCACCAGCGCCCGCAACAGCCGCTCCCGATCGACCCGCTGCCCGCGCCGCAGCGTGAGACTCATGCGTGCGTAGACCTCGGGCGAACCGATGCCGTAGATGCAGGACACCGAGGCCACGATGATCACATCGTCGCGCTCGAGCAGCGCCCGGGTGGCGGCGTGGCGCATGCGGTCGATGCGGTCGTTGATGCTGGCGGTCTTCTCGATGTAGGTGTCGGTCTTGGGAACGTAGGCCTCGGGCTGATAATAGTCGTAATAACTCACGAAATATTCGACGGCGTTGTCGGGAAAGAAG
Source organism: Alphaproteobacteria bacterium (assembly GCA_026982585.1). GTDB lineage: Bacteria > Pseudomonadota > Alphaproteobacteria > Geminicoccales > Geminicoccaceae > HRBIN39. The sequence continues at coordinate 19,315 of JALSGW010000038.1, forward strand.
GCCTTCATCTCGGTATAGAGCTGGGCGGCCAGCACCTTGTTGGGCGCCAGGATCAGGGTCGGCCGTTGCACCCGGGCGATCACCTGGGCGATGGTGAAGGTCTTGCCGGATCCGGTGACCCCGAGCAGCACCTGGTCCCGTTCGCCGCGCTCGAGGCCTTGCACCAGCTCGGCGATGGCCTCGGGCTGGTCGCCTGCGGGCGCGAACTCGGACTGCAGCCGAAACGGGCGGCCGGCCTCGGGCCGCGCCGGCGATCCGCTGTCCGCCGCCAGCGCGTCGAGCAGCGCGAGTGGATCGTGGATCAAATCCTCCCGCATCGGCCGCCCTCCAAGCCGCAGGGTTTCCCGACCCGCCCCTGGGCGAGAGGTGGTGCGCGGCAGGCGGGGGGCAAGCCCGCCGTCCGTCGCGGCGCTCAGCGGGGCTGATCCGGTGCGGCGATCACCACCTCCACCCCCGCCTCCCGCAGGCTGCGGGCGAAGGGCGCGGCGAGGGGACGGTCGGTGACAAGCAGATGGACCTCCTCGAGGGCGGCCACCCGCACCACCGCGCGGGCGCCGAACTTGCTGTGGTCGGCCACCAGCACGGTGCGCTGGGCGCGCTCCATCATCGCCCGGGCGATGCGCGCCTCGTCGAGGGCGAAGTTCATGAGGCCGTGCTCGGGATGGACGGCGGCGATCGAGAGAATGGCGAGATCGGCGCGGAACTGACCGACGAAGGAGAGCGCCTCCACCCCCACCGCCGCGGCGAGTTCGGCCTTGAGCTCGCCGCCGGCGAGATAGACCCGATGGCCGTTGCGGCCCACGAGGGAGCGCGCGATCTCGATGCCGTTGGTGATCACGGTGAGCTCCCGGCGCCCGGCCAGCGCCTCGGCCACGTAGGCGGTGGTGGATCCGGTGTCCATCATCAGGGTCTGGCCGTCCTGCACCAGCTCGGCGAGGCGGGCGGCGATGGCGCGCTTGGCCTCCGCCCGCAGCCTGAGCCGCTGATCGAAGGGCGGCTCCTCCGGCGGCCCGCTCCAGATGGCGAAGCCGTGCTCGCGCCGCACCATGCCCTGGGCCACCAGCTCCCGCAGGTGGCGGCGCACGGTCTCGTCGGAAATGCCGAGCCGGGCCGCCAGCGCCCGGATGCGGGCGCGCTTCTGTTCGCGCAGGGCATCGAGGATGGCCGCCTGCCAGCGGCTGCGCACAACGGCTTCCACAGCACCTCCCCATTTCGTGAGGGAATTAAACCTCAAAGCCACATGATTTGCACGAAATTTGTTGACGCACCCCTCGCCTGCGCCCCACTATGGCGGTGCCCCGGGCACCGGCCCGGGAGGGAGATCGCAACACGGGGGGCTTACAACCATGCGGCCAACACGGGGTTTCGTCGCTGTCACGGCGCTCGCCGCCCTGGCCCTGCTGCCGCCGCCGGCCGGGGCGCAGGTGGAATCCACCGATCCCATCCGCCTCACCCTCCACGACTGGACCGGCCAGCTCATCACCACCCGCATCATGGGCGAGGTGCTCAAGGCGGCCGGCTACAACGTCGAGTATGTGCAGGCGGACTATCTGGCCCAGTTCGCCGGTCTCAAGTCCGGGGACCTGCATGTGGCCATGGAGATCTGGGAGACCACCGGGCGCCAGGCGATGGACGAGGCGGTCGCCACCGGGCTCGTGGAGAACCTCGGCGAGACCGGCATGGTGGCGATCGAGGAGTGGTGGTATCCGCTCTACATGAAGGAACAGTGTCCGGGCCTGCCGGACTGGCGGGCGCTCAACGACTGTGCCGAGCTGTTCGCGACCCCGGAGACCTATCCCAAGGGCCGCTATCTGGGCGGTCCGGTGACCTGGGGCGGCTATGACGAGGAGCGGGTCGAGGCGCTCGGCCTCGACTTCGAGGTGGTCCACGCCGGCACCGACGCCGCCCTGTTCGCCGAGCTCGAGAGCGCCTATCAGCGCCGGGCGCCGATCATTCTCTGGGTGTACACGCCGCACTGGGCGCCGATCAAATACGAGGGCGAGTGGATCGAGTTCCCGCCCTACGAGCCCGCCTGCTACGAGGATCCGTCCTGGGGCGTCAATCCCGATCTCGCTTATGATTGCGGCAAGCCGCGCGGGCCGATCTGGAAGGTGGCCTGGGCCGGGCTCAAGGACAAATGGCCGGGCGCCTATCGGGCCATCAAGGCCTTTCGCGTCACCAACGAGGAGATGGGCGAGATGATCGCCCGCGTCGATCTCGAGGGGGAGAGCGTGGAGGCCGTGGTGGCCGATTGGATGGCCAAGAACGAGGACCGCTGGCGGGCCTGGATCGGCCAGTAGGGACCGCGCGAGCCGATGGCCAAGGGCGGCGAGGTCAAGCTCGCCTGTCGGCGGCTGTGGAAGGTCTTCGGCCCCGGCGCCGAGGCCTTCCTGGCCCGCCACGGCGCCGCGCCTTCGGCGGAGGAGCTGCGCGCCGCGGGGTTGGTGGTGGCGGTGGCGGATGCCGAACTCGCCGTGCGGGCCGGCGAGATCTTCGTCATCATGGGGCTCTCGGGATCCGGCAAGTCCACCCTGGTCCGCTGCCTCTCGCGCCTGGTGGAGCCGAGTTTCGGCGAGGTGTTCTTCGAGGGGCGGGATCTGTTGCGGATGCCGGAGCGGGAGATGATCGACATCCGCCGGCACAAGATGGGCATGGTGTTCCAGCACTTCGCCCTCCTCCCCCACCTCACCGTGCTCGACAACGTCGCCTTCCCCCTGGCGATCCAGGGGGTCGAGCGCCGGCGACGCGAGGAGCGGGCGCGCGAGATGATCGCGCTGGTCGGACTCGAGGGCAAGGAATACCACTTCCCGCGCGAGCTCTCGGGAGGCCAGCAGCAGCGCGTCGGCATCGCCCGCTCGCTGGCGGTGGGCCCGGAGCTGTGGTTCCTGGACGAGCCCTTCTCCGCCCTCGATCCCCTCATCCGCCGCGAGATGCAGAACGAGTTCCTGCGCCTGCAGGCGGTGCTCGAGAAGACCATCGTCTTCATCACCCACGATTTCGACGAGGCCATCCGGCTCGCCGACCGGATCGCCATCATGCAGGACGGCCGCATCGTCCAGATCGGCACCCCCGAGGAGCTGGTGCTGCGGCCGGCCACACCCTATGTGGCGGAATTCACCCGCGAGGCGCCGCGCCACAAGATCCTCACCGCACGGGCGATCATGGCCCCGGTCAACGGCAGCGCCGAGTTCGCCGGCGAGATCCCGGCCGCCATGAAGGTGATCGAACTCGCGCCCATGGTGGTGGACAGCGACAAGCCCTTCCTGGTGGTGGAGAACGGCGAGCCGGTGGGCATGGTCGACCGGGCGGCGGTGATCGCGGTGTTGGTGGGGCGGAGGTAGCCCATGGCTTCGGCGGCGCTGCCGCGGGCGCATGCGGTCGGCCGGTCCTATGCCGCACCGGCGGCGGTGGCGGCGGCGTTCGCCCTGTCCCTGGCCTTTCTCGCCCTGCCCCGCGGCACGGTGCCGGCCTGGTTGCTGCGGGTGCCGCGCGAGTGGGTGCCGCCTTTGCGGAGGTGGCTTTCCGCCTTCATGGACTGGCTGGTGGGCAGCGCCAGCTTCGGCTTGTTCACCTTCAAGGATCTCACCCGCGCCTTCAGCGCGCTCATGGATTGGCCGCTGTGGCTGGCGAAGAGCCTGCTCGTCACGGGGTTCCAGCTCGGCGAGGGCTCTGCTGCGGTGGCGCTCACGGCACCGGTCTCCTGGCTTGCGGTGATTCTCCTGCTCACCCTGTTCGCCTACCGCCTCGGCGGCCGCGGCCTCGCGATCCTGGTCTTCCTCTGTTTCGCCTATCTGGCGCTCTTCGGGCAGTGGGAGAGCGCCATGGTGACGTTGTCTTCGATCGTCATCGCGGTGCCCTTCGGGGTGGCGGGTGGTCTCGCGCTCGGCATCTGGGCCTACCGTTCGCCGCGGTTCGAGCGGGCGCTCACGCCGCTTTTGGACGTCATGCAGACCACCCCGGTGTTCGCCTATCTGGTGCCGATCCTGTTCCTGTTCGGCTTCGGCCCGGTGGCGGCGATGATCGCCACCATCATCTACGCCATGCCTCCCATGGTCCGGGTGACCATCCTGGCGCTCAAACAGGTGCCGGAGGAGATCAAGGAATTCGGCCGCATGGTGGGCTGCAGCCGGCGCCAGTTCATGTGGCGGGTGCTGGTGCCCACCGCCCGCCCGGCGCTCATGGTGGGGGTCAATCAGGTGATCATGTTGTCGCTCAACATGGTCATCATCGCCTCCATGATCGGCGCCGGCGGCCTCGGCTACGACGTGCTGGCGTCGCTGCGCAGACTCGACATCGGGGCCGGCCTCGAGGCCGGACTGGCCATCACCCTGCTCGCGATCGCCCTCGACCGCATGAGCCAGGCCGCGGCCGGCCGCAGCGAACGCCGGCGCGGGCGGCAGGGCGGGGCGTCGGGATTCGACGGGGTGATGGCGGCGGCCTTGCTGTTCGCCCTCGCCACCCTGTGGCTGGGGCTGCGCTATCCCTGGCTCGCCCGCTATCCCGAGGCCCTCGAGATCTCCACCGCCCCCTTCTGGGATGCGCTGGTGCGCTGGATCAACGTCAACTTCTTCGACCAGCTCGAGGCCTTCAAGACCACGCTCCTCGTCTACGTGCTGGTGCCGGTGAAACGCTTCCTCCTCGCCCAGCCCTGGCCATGGGTGCTGCTGCTGCTCACCCTCGCGGCCCTGCGCCTGGGCGGTGTGCGGCTTGCGCTCGTGGTGCTCGGGTTCGGGCTGTTCGTGGCCTTCTCCGGCTTCTGGACCAAGGCCATGATCACCGTCTATCTGTGTGGGCTCGCGGTGATCATCGCCGCCCTGCTCGGCATTCCGCTCGGCATCGCCTGCGGTCTCAACGCGCGGCTGTGGCGGGTGGTGGAGGCGGTGATCGATACGCTGCAGACCCTGCCCTCCTTCGTCTATCTGATCCCGGTGGTGATGCTGTTCCGGGTCGGCGACTTCTCGGCCATGATCGCGGTGATCCTCTATGCCATCGCCCCCGCGATCCGCTATGCGGCCCACGGCGTCCGCCGGGTGCCGGCCCATCTCATCGAGGCCGGCCGGGCTTCCGGTTGCACCCCGCGCCAGATCCTGCTGCGCATCCGCCTGCCGCTCGCGCTGCCGGAGATCCTGCTCGGCATCAACCAGACCATCATGCTGGCCCTGTCCATGCTGGTGATCACCGCTCTCGTGGGGACCCGGGATCTCGGCCAGGAGGTCTACATCGCCCTGACCAAGGCCGATGTGGGCTATGGGCTGGTGGCGGGATTGAGCGTGGCCGCCATCGCCATGATCGCCGACCGCCTGATCGGTGCGTGGGCGGAGCGGCTGCGGCGACGCTTCGGTCTGCAGGCATGAGGGAACAGGCCATGGAGGAGGTGCAGGACCGCATCCGGTCGCTGCCCCTGTGGCGGGGTCGGATCGAGATGGAGCCGGTGGGCGGCGGTATCACCAACACCAACCTGTTGGTCCGCGATTCCGGCCATCGTTACTTCGTGCGGGTGGGCGCCGACATCCCGGTGCACGGGGTGATGCGCTTCAACGAAAAGGCGGCCGCGCTCGCCGCCCACGCAGCCGGCGTCGGCCCGGCGGTGGTCTACAGCGAACCCGGCATCCTGGTGTTCGACCACATCGCGGGCGAGACCCTCACGGCAGAGGGCGTGCGCCGGCAGCTCGATCGGGTGCTGGCGCTGGTCAAGCGCGCCCATCGCGAGATCCCGAAGCACCTGCGCGGGCCGGTGCTGGCCTTCTGGGTGTTCCATGTGGTGCGGGACTACGCCCACACCCTCAAAGAGGCGGATTTCCGGCTCAAGGCGGAGCTTCCGCGCTATCTGGAGGCGGCGGAGCGGCTCGAGCGGGCGGTGGGGCCGGTGGAGCTGGTCTTCGGCCACAACGATCTTCTGGCCGCCAACTTCATCGACGACGGCGCGCGGCTGTGGCTCGTGGACTGGGAGTATGCCGGCTTCAACTCGCCGCTGTTCGATCTCGGCGGGCTCGCTTCCAACAACGAGCTCTCGGAGGACGAGCGGCTGTGGCTGCTTGAGGCCTATTTCGAGCGACCGGTGGACGATTCGCTGCGCCTTTCCGCCCAGGCCATGCTCACCGCCTCGCTCTTGCGGGAGGCCATGTGGAGCATGGTGTCGGAGATCCATTCCAAGCTGGAGTTCGACTATCGCGCCTACACCGAGACCAACCTCGAGCGCTTCGAGCGGGCGCTCGCCCGTTTCGAGGAGATGACGCGATCATGACCGCGCTTCCCCGCTCGGCCGAGGTGATCGTCGTCGGCGGCGGCATCGTCGGCTGTTCGGTCGCCTATCATCTCGCCCATCTCGGCCGCGAGGTGCTGTTGCTCGAGCGCCACCGGCTCACCTCCGGCTCCACCTGGCACGCCGCCGGGCTGGTGGGCCAGCTGCGCACCAACGCCAACATCACCCAGCTGCTCACCTATTCGGTGGAGCTCTACGCCCGGCTCGAGGCGGAAACCGGCCAGGCCACCGGCTGGAAGCAGAACGGCGGCCTGCGGCTCGCCTGCAACCCGGACCGGTGGATCGAGCTGCGCCGCCAGGCCACCACCGCCCGCTCCTTCGGCCTCGAGATGCACCTGCTCTCGCCCAGAGAGGCGCGCGAGCTGTGGCCGCTCATGGAGGTGGAGGATGTGGTGGGCGCCGCCTTCCTGCCCACCGACGGCCAGGCCAATCCCGCCGACATCACCCAGGCGCTGGCCAAGGGCGCGCGCCAGAAGGGCGCCTTGATCCTCGAGGAGATCGGGGTCGAGGAGCTGTGGGTGGAGGACGGCCGTCTGCGCGGCGTGCGCACCGCCCAGGGCACCGTCGCCTGCGCCCAATTGTGCCTGTGCTGCGGCCAGTGGACCCGACAGCTGGCCGCCCGGGCCGGGGTGTCGGTGCCGCTCGCCTCGGTGCAGCACCAGTATCTGGTCACCGAGCCCGTCCCCGGAGTGCGCCCCGATCTCCCCACCCTGCGCGATCCCGATCGCCTCCTCTACTACAAGGAGGAGGTGGGGGGCCTTGTGGTGGGCGGCTACGAGCCCAATCCCCGCCCGTGGGGCGAGGACGGGGTGCCGGAGGATTTCGCCTTCGCGTTGCTCGACGAGGATCTCGACCATTTCGAGCCGCTCATGCGCCACGCTCTCGCCCGGGTGCCGGCGCTGGCGGAGGTCGGAATCCGGCGCATCGTCAACGGGCCCGAGAGCTTCACCCCGGACGGCCAGTTCATCCTCGGCGAGGCGCCCGGGCTTGCGGGACTGTTCATCGCCGCCGGGTTCAACGCCTTCGGCATCGCCGCCGCCGGCGGCGCCGGCATGGCCTTGGCCGAGTGGGTCTGCAAGGGCGCGCCGCCCTATGATCTGTGGCCGGTGGACATCCGCCGCTTCGGCCGCGAGTACGCCGACCCCCGCCGCCTGTATGCCCGCACCCTCGAGGCCTACGCCAAGCACTATGCCATCGCCTGGCCCGGGGAAGAGATGGAGAGCGGCCGCCCGCTGCGGCGCTCGCCCCTCTACGATCGGCTCAAGGCACGGGGGGCGGTGTTCGGCGAGAAACTGGGGTTCGAACGCCCCAACTGGTTCGCCGCGGACGGCGAGGAGGCGGTCGAGCGCTACAGTTTCACCCGCCCCAACTGGTTCGCGGCGGTGGGGCGCGAACACCGGGCCTGCCGCGAGCGGGTGGCGCTGTTCGACCAGAGCTCCTTCGCCAAGTTCCTGCTGGTGGGCCCGGATGCGGAGGAGGTGCTGTCCTGGATCTGCGCCGGCGAGGTGCGCAAGCCGCCGGGACGGCTCACCTACACCCAGATGCTCAATGCCCAAGGCGGCATCGAATGCGATCTCACCGTCGCCCGCATCGCCCCCGATCTCTACTACATCGTCACCGGTACCGGCTTCGCCACCCGCGACTTCGACTGGATCCGCCGCCACATCCCGCCGGGCCGCCACGCCCAGCTCATCGACGTCACTTCGGCGCGGGCGGTGCTTTCGGTGATGGGGCCGCGCGCCCGCGAACTCCTCCAGCCCCTCACCCCTTATCCCCTCGACAACGACGCCTTTCCCTTCGCACACGTGCGCGAGCTGATCCTGGCCGGCGTGCCGGTCTGGGCGCTTCGGGTCACCTATGTGGGCGAGCTCGGCTGGGAGCTGCACGTGCCGGCGGAATGCGCGCTCACCCTGTTCGACGCACTGGTCGAGCGCGGCGAAGCGCTCGGGCTGGCGCTGGCCGGCTATCGCGCCATCGAATCGCTGCGGCTGGAGAAGGGCTATCGGGCCTGGGGCGCGGACATCGGGCCCGACTACAACCCGCTCATGGCCGGCCTCGGCTTTGCGGTCAAGCTCCGCTCCAACCAACCCTTCCTCGGCCGCGAGGCGCTCGAGGACCAGCGCAGGCGACCGCTCACCCGCCGGCTGGTCGGCTTTCTGGTGCCGGATCCCGAAGTGCCGCTGTGGGGCCGCGAGACCATCTATCGCGACGGCAAGCGGGTCGGCTGGCTCACCTCCGCCGGCTTCGGCTACACCGTGGGCCGGCCGATCGGCTACGGTTACGTGCGCAACGACGAGGGGGTGAGCCGCGAGTGGATTTTCGCCGGCCGCTACGAACTCGAGGTGGCGGGCGAACGGGTGCCGGCCGAACCCTTCCTCAAGCCCCCCTATGATCCCGAAGGGACCCGGGTGCGCGGCTGAACGCCCCATCCCGGCCGCCGGCGGCCCCTATGCCCGCAGCCCGCGTTCCTCGCCGCAAGGCGGCGTCCAGGAATCCGCGGCGCCGGCCGGAACCCGGGCCATGACGCCCGCCCCGGCGAAGGCCACGGCCAGGCTCCGCATTCAGGAATCCGCGGCGCGGTCCGGAACCCGACCGACGAACTCAGCCCAGAGACCGCGCACACTCCCGCTCAGGGCGAGCAGCCCCGCGAGCGCCGAGATCGCCAGCACCCCGGCGAGCAGCGCGTATTGCAGCGCGACGCCGGCGGCCTCGTCCCGGATCAGCTCGGCCATCTGTGCCCCTCCGGCGGTGGGGTTCCGAGACCGATCCTCCAAGCCGGCGGTTAAGGATCGGTGAAGAACGCGGGTTGGGAGTTCACCGGGGGGCGAGCTGGCTCAGCCGTTGAGCGCCTCCCACACCTCCCAGCTGCCCTCGTAGATCATGTCCAGGGCGACGTAGAGGACGATGGCGATGCCCACGTAGACCAGCCAGTGATAGCGGTCGATCAGGCGCGCGATGTAGCCCGCCGCCACCGCCATCAGCACGATCGAGAGCAAAAGCCCGAAGGCCATGATATAGGGGTGCTCGCGCGCCGCCCCCGCCACCGCGAGGATGTTGTCGAGCGACATGGAGATGTCGGCCACCGACACCTGCACCACCGCCGAGGCGAAGGTCTTGCCGCCGCTGCCCGCCTTTTGGATCTCCGCCTCCGCCTGGGCGGGTCCCGCGCGCACGTCGCGCCACATCTTCCAGGCCACCCACAGCAGCAGCAGCCCGCCGGCGAGCAGAAGACCGATGATCGCAAGCAGCTGCACCGCCACCAGGGCGAAGATGATGCGGGCGACCAGCGCAAGCCCGATGCCGATGGCGATCACGAGCCGCTGCTGGCGCGGCGGCAGGCCGGATGCGGCGGTGCCCACCACCACCGCATTGTCGCCGGCCAGCACGATGTCGATCAGGATGACCGAGACCAGCGCCTGCAGCTGGCTCCAGAGCAGGGGATCGAGTTCGAACATCGCAGATGTGGTTTCCTCCGCAGATCAGGGGGCGGCCGGCGGCCGCCCGCGCGCGGCGCCACCCTAGAGCGGATCGGGCCGGGATTCCAGGATTCCCGCTGCCCGCCGTCGTCCCCGCTTGCGCGGGCGGGCGCGAGCCGTTACAGGGCCAGGGGTGGATCCCCGACACCACCCCTTCCGCTTCCACACCCGCGGCCCTATCTAGCGGCGGGGAGGGTCAGCGAGCCGCATCGTCTGAGGAGGACACCGATCATGGCCTTCGAGTTGCCCGATCTTCCCTATCCCTACGACGCTCTCGAGCCCTACATCTCTTCGCAGACCATGCATCTGCACCACGACAAACACCACCAGACCTATGTGACCAACCTCAACAATCTGGTGGAGGGCACCGATCTCGAGGGCAAGGCGCTCGAGGACATCGTCGTCGCCACCTACAACGACCCCGCCAAGGAGGGCATCTTCAACAACGCCGGCCAGCACTGGAACCACTGCCTGTTCTGGCGGGTGATGAAGAAGGGCGGCGGCGGCAAACCCGGCGGCGAGCTGCTGCGGCGCATCGAGGACGCCTTCGGCTCCTTCGACGTGTTCAAGGAGAAGTTCAAGCAGGCGGCGGTCACCGTGTTCGGCTCCGGCTGGGCCTGGCTGGCGCTGGAGGGCGACGAGCTCAAGGTGCTCAAGACCCCGAACGGGGCCAACCCGCTCGTCTTCGGCATGACGCCGCTGCTCGGCATCGACGTCTGGGAGCACGCCTATTATCTGGATTACCAGAACCGGCGCCCCGAGTACGTGGCCGCCTTCATCAACCACCTGATCAATTGGGAGGTGGTGGAGGAGGAGCTGCTCAAAGCCGTCGGCTGACCGCCGCCGTCGAGGTGCGGCCGCGCTCCCGCCGGCGGCTCACGCGGGCAGTGCGATCAACAACGCCGCCACGAGGCGTTCCTCGGCGAGCAGCAGATTGAAGGTCCGGCAGGCGGCGGGGGTCGCCATGGCCTCCGCCGCAAGTCCCCGCTCCTTGAGCTGCCTTAACAACGCCGCGGGAGGCGGCTCGAACGTCGCTCCGCTGCCCAGGATCACGAGATCCGGCCGCGGATCCTCACAGGCCAGCGGCGCGAGCGCTTCCGCGTCCACCGCAGCCAGGGAGGAGGCGGCCAGGGATATCACCCGCCTTCCCACGATCAGCACCGACCCCTGCACCGCCCGGCCGGCGATGAGGAATCCGCCCGGGCCGTAGCGCTGAACGCGCGGCTTGTCGCCAGGCGGCACCAATGGTTCCAGCTGCATCGCTCAAGGCGTCGCCGCAGCCGCCCGCTCCTTCGCCACCACCGCCTTGAGGTTGAGGTAGAGGAGCGCCGGCGAGGCCAGATAGACGCTCGAATAGGTGCCGGCGATCACCCCCCAGATCATGGCGAAGATGAAGCCCTCGATCACCTCGGGGCCGACCACGAACAGCACGCCGAGGGCGATCAGGGTGGTGAGCGAGGTCATGAGGGTGCGGGCCAGGGTCTCGTTGAGCGAGCGGTCGATGAGCGCCTCCATCTCGAGCGTCTTGTAGCGCCGAAGGTTTTCCCGGATGCGGTCGTAGATGACCACCGTATCGTTGAGGGAATAGCCGACGATGGTGAGGATGGCGGCGACGGTGGCGAGGTTGAACTCGTAGCCGGTGATCACGAACACGCCGAGGGTGGTGAGCACATCGTGCACCAGGGCGAGGATCGCCCCGGCGCCGAACTGCCATTCGAAGCGAAACCAGATGTAGACCAGCACCAGCACCAGGGCGAGGCCGACCGCCATGACCCCGGCGCGGAACAGCTCGCCGCTCACCTTCGGCCCCACATATTCGGAGCGGCGGAACTCCACCGCCTCGCCGAACCGTTCGCGCAACACCTGTTTGATGCGTTCGATGGCGGCGAGCTGGGCCTGGGCGTCGCCCTCCTGCCGCTCGATGCGGATCAACACGTCCCGTTCGCTGCCGAAATGCTGGAGCTGCACCTGGCCGAGGTCGAGCTCGCCGAGCGTCCGGCGCAGCTCGCCGAGCTCGGCCGGCTGCGGCAGCCGCACCTCCAGCAGCGAACCGCCCCGGAAGTCGATCCCGAAGTTCAACCCGACCACAAACACCAACAGCAGCGACAGCACCACCAGCGCGCCCGATCCCGCCAGGAACGGCACCCGCCAGCGCATGAACGGGATGTTGACATTGTCGGGGACGAGACGCGGCAGGCGCATGATCGATCCCTCAAAGCGGGATGGCGGCGGGCCTGGCCCGCCAGTACCACCACCAGACCAGGGTGCGGGTGAAGAGGATGGCGGTGAACATGGTGGTGAGCACGCCGATCGAGAGGGTGACCGCGAAGCCCTTGATCGGGCCGCTTCCGAACTGGAACAGCACCAGCGCCGCGATCAGGGTGGTGAGGTTGGCGTCCACCACCGCCCGGAGCGCCTCCTTGAAGCCGGTGTCGATGGCGGCCATGGGGGTCTTGCCGCGCCGCATTTCCTCGCGGATGCGCTCGAAGATGAGCACGTTGGAATCCACCGCCATGCCGATGGTGAGCACGATCCCGGCGATCCCGGGCAGGGTCAGGGTGGCGGACAGCGCCGAGAGCGCGCCCAGGATCAGGATCAGATTGGTGATCAGGGCGAGGTTGGCGAACAACCCGAAGAGGCCATAGTAGACCAGCATGAACGCCCCGACCAGCACCAGCGCCAGCACGCTGGCGATGCGGCCGGCGCGGATCGAATCGGCGCCGAGCTCGGGACCCACCGACCGTTCCTCCACCACCGTGAGCGGCGCCGGCAGCGAGCCGGCGCGCAGCAGAATGGCCAGCTCGTTGGCGCTCTCCACGGTGAAACCGCCCTCGATGATGCCCGAGCCGCCCAGGATGGGCTCGCGGATGCGCGGCGCGCTGATCACCTTGCCGTCGAGCACGATGGCGAACAGGCGGCCGACATTCTCCTGGGTGATCTTGCCGAAGATGCGCGCGCCCACCGAATCGAAACGGAAGCTCACCACCGGCTGGTTGTCCTGGAAGCTCACCACCGCGTCCACCAGCCGCTCGCCGGAGAGCTCCACCTTGCGTTTGACCACGTAGAACGCGGGGCCCTCCTCGGGGTCCGCCGCCGGCAGCAGCACCGAATCCGGCGGCAGGCGTCCGGCCAGCGCGTCCTGCAC